>CALEWN010000340.1 GCA_937925385.1 uncultured Senegalimassilia sp. | reverse complement strand
GCGCGCGCAGGCGGAGAAGATGCTGCGGAATTTGCTGGACATGGGCGCGAAGAGCGCCGTCGTCACCTCGCTGCCGTTGGAGGACGGCCTCGCCAACGCCTACATGCGCCGCGAAGACGGACAAATGGGCGTATGCGCCTTCGAACGCCTCGACGCCCACTATCCCGGCACCGGCGACCTCTTTGCCAGCGTGCTCACCGGCGCGCTGTTCGCGTGCGACCGCAAGCTCGACATCATCGGCACGGTGGTGTGCGGTCTGATCACGGGCTACGGTGGCGGCGTGCTACGCGACACGCTCATGCAGGGCACGGGCGTCTACTTCACTTCCCATCCCGACCTTATCGTCACCTGCATCCTCATCTGCGCGTTCGTGTTCTACTTCCGCGGCATATTCAAGCACCTTGAGGCAACGGTCTTCCTGGCCGATGCGCTGTCGGTGGGCCTGTTCGCGTTGGCCGGCGCGTCGAAGGCGGTGGCCTTCGAGCAGGGGATGGTACTGTCGGTCATCATGGGCGGCATCACGGCGGTCGGCGGCGGCGCCATTCGCGATATTTGCGTCGGCGAAGTACCCGGCGTGTTCCAGCGTAGCAACTATTATGCCGTTGCGGGGCTCGGCGGCGCGGCGGTGTACGTGGTGCTGGCGCATTTCGGGTGCCCCTTGGCGCTAGCGGGCATCGCGTGCGTGTTCGCCGTGGTGGCGTTGCGTTATTGGAGCGTGTACTTCGATTGGCGCACCACATCCGAGGCCGACCTGACGCCGACCATCGCACGAGGCCTGCATCGTGCGGGCGATGTGCTGTCGGGAGTCTTCCTGCACGGCGGCGATTCCGAGCGGCACCAACGCCGCGCCGGCGCGCGCATCGCCCGCGGCGCGAAACGCGGCGGCGGGGCGCGAAAGGGCGAATCGTGTTCCGACGGCAGCTCCTCGGACGGCGATTGGCCCTCCAACATGCGCTAAGCGGTGCATGGGGGTCTTGCGGCGATTGGCGCTGCGGGAGGCCCGCGTGCGCGGCGGCTGGTACAATAGCGCAATCGATCTACGTTATCTTGCAGAACCGAAAGGCCCCATCACATGGCTGATTACATCGAAGGCAAGCGCCCCGTCATCGAGGCGTTCCGTACCGGCGTGCCCATGCGCCGTATCCTTATGGGCGACTACATGAAGCGCGATCCCATGATCGAGGACATCATGCGTAAGGCCAAGCGCAACGGCGTGAAGGTTATCCAGGTGCCGCGCGACGAGCTTGACCAGAAGTCCGCCCGCGGCAGCCATCAGGGCGTCATGGCCGAGGCCGCGCCGTTCAACTACGTGGGCATCGGCCAGGTGGTCGACGCCGCCAACAGCTATGCCGAAGAGCACGACGGTCGTGCGCTCGTGGTCCTGTGCGACCACCTTACCGACGCGGGCAACCTGGGCGCCATCAGCCGCTCCTGCGAGGCTGTGGGCGCATCGGGCCTGATCATCCCCAACAAGCGCAGCGCGCGCGTCGAGGCCTCCACGTACAAAAGCTCCGCGGGCGCCATCACGCACGTGCCCGTGGCGCAGGTGTCCAACATCGTGCAGAGCATCCACCGCTTGCAGGAGGAGGGCTTCTGGGTGTGCGCCGCAACCGAGCACACCGACGATCTGGTGTGGAATGCGAACCTGAAGGGCAAGATCGCCATCGTCCTGGGCAACGAGCACGACGGCGTGTCCCGCCTGGTGCTCGAGCATTGCGACAT
>CALEWN010000339.1 GCA_937925385.1 uncultured Senegalimassilia sp. | reverse complement strand
CCCAGGTAGACACGCGAAACGTCATTGTCGAGATGGGCATGCGCGGCCTTCATCAGCTTGAGGAGCTGTGCGGGTTCGTGCGCCCGCAATGGGGCCTTGTCACCAACGTCGGCGAAAGCCACATCGAACTTCTCGGCAGCCGGCGCAACATCGCCCGCGCCAAGGCCGAGCTGCTCGAGGCGCTGCCCGCAGGCGGCATGGCGTTCGTCAACGCCGCAAACGACATGACGCCTGAGCTGCTCGAGTTCGCCGACCTGGATTCCCGCGGCGTCACGTGCGTGCTCTACGACGGCACCGTCGAGGCCGCCGAGCGTCGCGCGGCCCTTTCCGCTGTCGACGCGGCGCGCCCGGCCGTGTGGTCCGAGGACGTGCGCCTCGATGCGGCGGGCTGCCCGCGTTTTGCGCTGTGCGCCTGCGGCTTCGACGGCATGACTGAGCCCGTGCGCGTGGATTGCGCGCTCGAGCTGCGCGGCATGCATAACGTATCCAATGCCTGCTCCGCCGCCGCCGTCGGCTTCGCCGCCGGCATGGGCGCCGCGCAGGTGGCCGAAGCGCTCTCGGGCGCCAAGCCCGAGGCGGGCCGGCAGGAGGTTCTCCAGGCGCCGGGCGGCTTCACCGTCATCAACGACGCCTACAATGCGAACCCCGATTCCATGCGCGCCTCGCTTTCCACGTTCGCCGCGCTCGATGTGGCCGGCGCGCGCATCGCCGTGCTCGGCGACATGGGCGAGCTCGGCTCGTTCGCGCCGCAGCTGCATGAGGAAGTGGGCGCCTTCGCCGCCGTATGCGGGCTTGACCGCCTGGTGTGCGTCGGCCAGCTTGCTCAGGGCATCGCGGCCGGTGCGCAAAAGGCCGGCATGCCCGCCGACCGCATCGCGCTCGTCGCCGACGGCACCGCCGCGCTTGCCGACGTTCGCGAGCATGTGGCTTCCGGTAGCGCGGTGCTCGTGAAGGCCTCGCATTTCATGGCCCTTGAGAAAGTGGTGGAAGGATTGGTTGAATAGCTATGTTGCACATATTCGCGTCATACCCCACGTTTCTGGTGTTTTTGGCCATCGTGGTCGCCATCGCGGTCACCATGGTGCTTATGCCGGCGTGGATCAAGTTCCTCAAATCAAGCCATATCGGCCAGCAGGTGCGCGCCGACG
>CALEWN010000338.1 GCA_937925385.1 uncultured Senegalimassilia sp. | reverse complement strand
TCAGGTGGGCCAGACCGGCAAGACCGTTGCCCCCTCGCTCTACATCGCGTGCGGCATCTCCGGCTCCATCCAGCATATGGCCGGAATCTCCGCATCGAAGTACATAGTCGCCATCAACAAAGATCCCGAGGCCGAGATCTTCGCCCAGGCAGACTACGGCATCGTGGCCGACCTGTTCGAGGCCGTGCCGCTGCTGACGCAGCAGCTTCGCGACATGCTGCAAGCATAAGCGAGCGCACAAGAGCCCGCTTATGATTCATCGACCGCAACCAAGGAAGGCATTATGGAAGACACAGCAACACGTGAGGTAATGTGGAACATCGATCATTCCCTTACCTGGGTAATGTATCTGCTCTTCCTGGTTGCGCTCGGTTTCTGCATCTACTTCCTGGTGAAGCGTTGGCGTCTCATGTCGATCGGCGCCCCAGTGGATCGAACGAGCGATTGGAAGGTCCGCGCGAAGGGCATGATCGCCGACGCGCTTTTGCAGCTTCGCGTCCTGAAGAAACCCGGTGCGGGCATTATGCACCTGGGAATGTATGTCGGCATGATCATCATGCTCATCGCCACGGTTGTCACGGCGGCGCAGTTCGACCTTGGCTTCCAGCTTATCTACGGCGATTTCTACCTGTACTTCATGGCGCTTGCCGTCGATCTTGCCGGCTTGGCGTTCTGCGTCGCCATGGTCGCCTGCATTATCAGGCGCATCGTGAACAAGAAACTCGATACGAAGCCCGGCGACATCATCGTGCTCGTATTGCTGCTCGTCATCGGCTTGAGCGGTTTTGCGGTCGAGGGCCTTCGCATCGTCGGCACGGACGACCCGTGGCGCGCATGGTCGCCTATCGGCAACATGGTTGCCATGCTCTTCGCCAACTTCACCCCCGAGCAGATCTCGCTTACCCATCAGATCATCTGGTGGAGCCATATGGGCATGGCGTTCGCGCTCATCGCATATTGGATGTATTCGAAGCTCGTTCATGTGCTGCTCATGCCGGCGGATGTCTGGTGCCGCTCGCTCGAGCCGAAGGGCACGCTTCCCTATATCAACGTCGAAGATGAGAACCTCACCACCATGGGCGTGGGTCAACTTGAGGACCTCACCTGGAAGGACCTGCTCGATGCCGAGGCGTGCATCCGTTGCGGACGTTGCGAGGACGTGTGCCCTGCGTTCAATACCGGCAAGGACCTCTCCCCGAAGAATATGGTGCAATCCTTGCGTAGCGAGCTGGAGATCCGCGG
The DNA here is from genome assembly GCA_937925385.1 of uncultured Senegalimassilia sp. GTDB lineage: Bacteria > Actinomycetota > Coriobacteriia > Coriobacteriales > Eggerthellaceae > Senegalimassilia. Next base: position 5,109 of record CALEWN010000338.1, on the reverse strand, counting down.
GCCCATCGTGTGGAAAGCGCAGCACGAAGGGGCGAAGCGCGATGAGATGGGCGTGTACATCGCGAAGGGCGGCGAGCCCTATGCGTTCGATGAGCAGCAGCAATCCACCATGGATCGCACGCTTGTCGGCGATGCGGTGAACACCCAGTCGATATGGGATTGCACGACCTGCGGCGCATGCATGGCGGCATGTCCTACCTTGGTCGAGCATGCCCCGAAGATCGTCAAGATGCGCACCTATCAGGTGTCCATGGAAAGCGCGTTCCCCTCCGAGGCCCAGGCCACGTTCCGCAATCTTGAGAACAACGGCAATCCTTGGGGTCTGGGGTGGCAGACGCGTTCGAAGTGGGCGGAAGGCTTGAACGTCCCCACGCTGGCCGAACATCCCGATGCCGAGTATCTGTATTGGCCCGGCTGCTCCGGCGCCTTCGACGCCCGCAGCCGCAAGGTTTCCGTCGCGCTCGTGGGCCTGCTGAAGAAGGCCGGCGTCGATTTCGCCATCCTGGGCAATGAGGAGAAGTGCTGCGGCGATTCGGCTCGCCGTCTCGGCAACGAGTTCGTGTATTACATGCTTGCACAGGAGAACATCGCCACGTTGCAGGCATATGGCGTGAAGAAGATCATTGTGCAATGCCCGCACTGCATGCAGGCCCTGTCGCGCGATTACCCTCAGCTTGGCGGGCATTTCGAGGTCATTCACCATTCCCAGCTTCTTGCCCAGCTCGTTCGGGAGGGGAAGCTGCAATGTTCGGCTCCCGACGGCAAGAAGATCGCAGTGCACGATTCCTGCTATCTTGGACGTTATCAGGATGAATACGAGGCTCCTCGCGCGGTCGTCAGCGCGGCAGGCGGGCACGTCGTCGAGTTCGAGCGCTCACATGAGAAGAGCTTCTGCTGCGGCGCGGGCGGCGGCCGTATGTGGCTTGAGGATGCCTCCGGCAAGCGCATGGGCGACGAGCGCGCCAAGCAGGCGCTTGACACCGCATGCGACGAGGTTGCCACGTCGTGCCCGTTCTGCCTGACCATGCTCAGCGATGGTATGGCCGCATGCGACAGTGAAACGAAGGTTTGCGATATCGCCGAATTGTTAGCGCAGGTGCAGTGATCATGGATGAGTCCCGCATTCTCGGAATCACCGACATCCTCTCCTCGGGCGCTTGCCTTGAGTATGACGTCCCCCCCAAATTGCGTGATGGCGTTGCGGCCTATCTCGAACGGCGTGATGCCGGCGAGGACGATGCGGCGAGGCCGCGTCTCTCCTCGACCGTCATGTTGCTTCGGGATAAAGCGTCGGGCGCATCGGGTTTCCAGGTGTTCATGCAGCAGCGTGCATCCACGATGGCCTTCGTTCCCGATGCGGTGGTGTTCCCCGGTGGAAGCTTCGACGGGGTCGACGATGCACACGATATCCCCTGGGAGGGCCCAAACGTATCCGAGTGGGCTTCATTGATGGGATGCGATGAGGAAACGGCTCGAAGAGCCCTGGTCACCGCGGCGCGCGAGGTGTTCGAGGAAACGGGGGTGCTGCTTGCCCGAAGGGCGGACGGAGCCGATTTCGACGATCCCATGAAAAGCCCGGAGCTTCGGCAAGCCAGGGATCTGCTCTCCGAGCATGCGCTTTCGTTCGGGCAGATGCTCGAGGATATCGGGGCTGTGCTCTGGACTGATTTGCTCCATGCGTGCGCGCATTGGGTCACGCCGCCAAGCGAGCGGCGTCGTTACAGCACGTTCTTCTTTAGGGCGCGCATGCCGCAAGGGCAAGTCGCAGACGGACGTACCACCGAAGCGGTGAAGACGGGCTGGGCGGAGCCTTCGTGGCTTTTGGACCAGCACAGGAGCGGAAACCTGTTGATAATGCCGCCAACCGTTTCGAACCTATGCGATTTGGCGGCTTCGGAGAATGTGACGCAAGCATGCGAGCGGAACAGCACGATTCACGTGTATCCGTCCCCGGCTCGCAAATCCGACGGTGCATTAGTGTTTAGGAGCGTGATTGGCTGATGGCTGCAGTGAATCGATGGTCCGGCGGGCAGGTCGGCGAGTATGCATATTGCATCCTTGCGAACAACCCCTCGCCGCTTACCTATATCGGCACGAACACATGGATCGTCGGCGCCCCGGATGCTCCGGCATGCATGGTGGTCGATCCAGGCCCCGATGATGCGGATCATCTTCAAGATGTGCTTGATCATGTAGCTAAAGCGGGGAAGAGGATCGCCGCGATCATCGCCACGCACGGGCACGCGGACCATTCCGGCGGCGCGCGCAGCCTGTCGCTTTTGAGCGGTGCGCCGGTATTGAAGCAGGCCGACGGTCTGCTTCCGCCTGGTCGTCTAAACGTCAACGGCATCGGCGTCGATCTTGAGGTCGTACCGTTGCCGGGGCACTCCAGCGATTCGGTGGGCATCTATGTTGCGCAGGGCAAGTTCGTTTTGACGGGCGACATGATCTTCCGTCAAAGCTCGACGATGATCTGCTGGCCGGATGGCATTTTGGCCGCATATATGAACAGCCTCGATTCGCTTGCCCGTTTCGTCGAGGAACACGATGTCGAGCTGTTCTTAACCGGGCACGGCCCGTATATCGAGGACCCCGCAGACCGCATCACCCGTGCGCGTGCGCATCGCATGATGCGCCTGAACCAGGTTGTGTCCGCGGTTCGTTCCGGCATCCCCGCTCGAGCCGACGTGCTGGTGGAAACCCTGTACAACGACGTCGATTCCAGCCTTATGCAAGGTGCCCGACGTAGCGTCAACGCGCAGCTGAGGTTTGCCTACGACACAGGTTTGCTCGAGGAACACTAGAAGAATGACAAAGGGCTCGTGCTCGTTTGCCTGCAGACGGCACGAGCCCTTTGTCATCATGCGATAAGCGCACATTCATCCCGATTGCACGCGTTACGAAAGGAGAAGGCACATGGCACTACTGTACACGGAGGAGCAGAAAGAGCTCATCAAAGCTGTTCGCGATGTGGCTGAAAACCAGATCAAGCCGCACGTCGCTGCAGCGGATGAGGCGGGCAAAACCCCTGATGAGCTTTGGAAGTACGGCTTCGACCTTGGCCTGCACTTGGTCGAGATCCCCGAGCAGTACGGCGGCGGTGGCGGCGGCATCATGGATACCACCATCATTGCTCACGAGTTTGCCAAGGGCAGCGCCAGCATCGCCACCTTCATGGGCGGCCACTGGCTCGCGGCCAACCTCATTCTTGAGAACGGCACGGAGGAGCAGCGTCAGAAGTACATGCCTGAGGCGGTTGCCGGCAAGATTTTTGCCTTTGGTCTGACCGAGTCCAGCGCCGGTTCCGACGCGGCGGGTATCAAGTCCCGCGCGGTCGAGACCGAGGACGGCTGGGTCCTCGATGGCAGCAAGGCTTGGATAACCAACTCCGGCGTTGCCGACTACTACATAATTCTCGCTATGACCGATCCCGAGCTCGGCACGAAGGGCATCTCCGCGTTCCTGCTTGACAAGGATACCGAGGGCCTGGCCGTCGGCAAGTTCGAGGAGAAGATGGGCTGCCGCGGCTCCGCGACCTGCGAGCTCGCGTTCAACAACATTAAGCTCCCGAAGGAAGCTCTTCTGGGCGTCCGCGGCAAGGGCTTCAAGATGGCCATGGAGACCCTCGACATCGGCCGTATCACCGCCGCTGCCATCTGCGCCGGCATTTCCGAACATGCCATGAACCTCGCCAAGGTCTACGCCAACGAGCGCAAGGCTTTCGGCAAGCCGATCAAGGCTTTCCAGGGTGTCGCTTTCCGCTTCGCCGACATGTATGCCGAGATCAAGGCCATGGAGTTCCTCGCTTACGACGCCGCCGCTACGAAGGACGCCGGCAAGCGCTGCACTCTTGACGCCGCTGCTGCGAAGCTGTTCGCTACCGAGCACGCTGTCCAGATCTGCATTCAGGCTCAGCAGGTATTCGGCGGCAACGGCTACAGCAAGGAGTACGACGTCGAGCGTCTCATCCGTGATGCTCGCGGCTGGTGCGTCATGGAAGGCAGCACCGAGATCCTGCGCATGATCGTCAGCGGAACTGTTCTTGCCTGAGACTAAAATATTAACTCCGGAGAGAAGTAACTTTATGAATATATTGGTGTTTGTAAAACAAGTACCGGACACTGATGACGTAAAACTCGACCCTCGCACAGGAAACCTGATGCGTGACGGTGTGCAGAGTGTTATCAATCCTTTCGATGCCAACGGCGTTGAGACCGCGCTCCAGCTCAAAGAGCAGTGCGGCGGCAAGGTCATTGCCATCAGTATGGGGCCTCCCCAGGCCGACGACGTGCTGAAAAAGGCCCTGGCCATGGGCTGCGACGAGTCCGTGCTCCTCAGTGACCGCGCCCTCGGCGGCGCGGACACGCTGGCAACCGGATATCCGCTCGCCAAGGCCGCGGAAAAGCTGGGCGACTACGACCTGCTGATTTGCGGACGTCACGCGACGGACGCCGAAACGGCTCAGACCGGTCCCATCATTGCCGCTTTCCTGGGTATTCCCCAGGTCACGCTGGTCGACAAAGTCAGCATCGAGGACGGTTACGCCATCTGCCGCAGAATGCTTCCAGACAGGTATGAGACTGTCAAGGTCAAGCTGCCTGCGCTCATAACCGTGTGTAGCGAGATAAACACCCCGAGGTATCCGACTCCTCTCAACATCATGAAGGCGCTCAAGAAGCCCAGGACCGTATGGAACGCCGCCGACCTTGGCTGCGACCCGGGCCTTATCGGTGTAGAAGGATCTCCCTCTTCTAACAAGAAAATTTTTGAGCCGCCAAAGCGCAATACCGAGACCAAGTTTTTCACCGGCAGCATAGAGGCCATGGCGAGCGCCGTGGTCGATGCGCTGGAAAGCGGACAGCTGGCCTTTTACGGGGCCGACGCCTTTGGCACCGAACCGCTGCCGGCGGACAGCCGCCTGCGCCGCCTGCCGAACGCTGTGCTCACGCCGCACATCGCCTGGACCACCAGGGAAGCCTTGCAGCGTCTGATGGACATCACCACGAACAACTTGCGCACCTGGCTGGACGGCCATGGGGAGAATGTTGTAAATATGTAATCGACGAAGCAGTGGAAGCTTTCTCTTCGGACACGAATCGGGCCATTCCA
>CALEWN010000337.1 GCA_937925385.1 uncultured Senegalimassilia sp. | reverse complement strand
AAAACGAAACTGCCGCAGCAAGCGAACGAACACGCCGGGGCGACGGATTCGCAAATTCGCCCAGACAAGAACCGTTCATTTTGTCCCTCGGCGGCCAAAATGAACGGTTCTTCGCCACTGAGTAGGCCAAAAGAAACGATTATTCGCGCCGCGCTCCCCATTCGCACGAAATACCGTCAATATTGTCCATCTCGCGCCTCAGAAAACGCGAAGAATCGCTCGTTATGTCCCGCTGGGGCCAAAACGAGCGATTCTTCGCAACTCACACCCCGCGACCAACGTACGCCTCGCTTCGCGCTAGCGTCCAACTTGCGAGAGGCGGCCATCGAGCCTGACGCGGCCGCTAATCAGCCTCCCCTTGCGCATGTCGGACCATGCCCATGGCCGAATGCGCATCGGGCACCTGGGGCTGCGCAGGCGCGGGCGCTGCCGCATCCAGGTCGTCGAGCATGGTGCGCGCCTCCTTGAACTGGCGCGCCAGCTCCTCCATGGGATCGCGCCGCTCCTGCTGCGCCCGCACCGACCCCTCGGTGATGGCCATGGCGCACGCCACCGCATCGGTGTGCGTATGCGACAGCGAAAGCGGCAGCTCACGCACGCCGAGCGCCTGCGCCACCTGCTTGGCGCGGCCGGTGAGCACGGCGTACGGACGGCCCTTCGATGTGCGGCGAACCTCCACGTCGCGCACGCCGATGCCCTGAGAGAAGCCCGTGCCCAGCGCCTTGAGCACCGCCTCCTTCGCCGCGAAGCGCGTGGCGTAATGGACGGCCGGCTGCGCGGTGGCGTCGCAATAGCGGCACTCCTCGGCGCTGAACACCTTGCGCGCGAACGCAGGGGATCGCTTGAGAATCTTGCGCATGCGCTCGATCTCCACGATGTCCACGCCCAGGCCCACGGCCCCCTCGACGGCGCCGAACGCAGCTTCCACCTGCGCCGATGCGCCGTCCTGCCGGCCCTCGCCCGCTACTTTCGCGTCCTCGACCACAAGCGACCTCCCTGTAAAGCAAGCGGGCGCCCGAACGGCGCCCGCACCAACGTTGCCCTTATTGTACGCGAACCTACTCCACCGTCACGCTTTTCGCCAGATTGCGCGGCTGATCGACATCGCAGCCACGGGCCACGGCGATGGCGCGTGCGAGCAGCTGCAGCGGCACGCTGGCCGTGATGGCCGAGAACGCGTCGCGCACCTTCGGGATGTAGATGACGTGATCGGCGTGCTTGCTGATCTCCTCGTCGCCCTCGGTGGCGATGGCCACCACCATGGCGCCGCGCGCCTTGCTCTCCTGCAGGTTGGACACCAGCTTGTCGTAGACGGGGCTCTTCGTCGCCACGGCGATGACGGGGAAGCCCTCGTCGATCAGCGCGATGGGGCCGTGCTTCATCTCGCCGGCCGGGTAGGACTCAGCGTGCAGGTAGCTGATCTCCTTGAGCTTGAGGGCGCCTTCGCGGCTGACCGCCGCGCCCATGCCGCGGCCCACGAACAGCGCGCTGCGGGCATCCTTGCATGCCTGCGCCGCTTCCTCGACCGCCGGGCCGCACTCGGCCAAGATGCGCTCGACCTGCTCGGCGGTGTCGGCGAGCTCGCGGAACAGCAGGCGGATCTGGTTCATCTTCAACTTGCCTTTGACCTGCGCCAACAGCATGGCAAGCAACGTGAGCGAGACAACTTGGCCCAGGAACGACTTCGTGGAGGCCACGGCGATCTCCTTGTTGGCCTTGGTGTAGATGACGCCGTCGGACTCGCGCGCCACGGGGCTTCCCACCACGTTGGTGATGCCGAACACGCGCGCGCCCTTCACGCGGGCGTCGCGGATGGCCGCCAGCGTGTCGGCCGTTTCGCCGGACTGCGACACCGCCACCACGAGCGTGGTGGGCGTGATGATGGGGTTACGGTAGCGGAACTCGCTGGCAACCTCGCATTCGCAGGGGATGCGCGCCCAGCCCTCGATGAGGTTCTTCGCAATGAGGCCGGCATGGTAGCTGGTGCCGCACGCGATGATGTAGACGCGGTCGATGAGGTTGAGCTCCTCCACGGAAAGGTCCAGCTCGTCGATGGAAAGGGCGCCGCCCACCAGACGGCCCGCCAGCGTGTCGCGGATGACGCGCGGCTGCTCGTGAATCTCCTTGAGCATGAAGTCGGGGTATCCGCCCTTCTCGGCCACGTCGAGGTTCCAGTCAACATGCGTGACCTTGGGGTTCTCGATGACCTGGCCGGCGACGGTGTAGTACGTCACGCCCTCGGGCGTGAGCTTGGCCAGCTCGCCGTCGTTCATGACCACCACGTCGCGCGTGGCGTCGATCATGGCGATGATGTCACTGGCAACGTAGGCGCCCTCGGCGCCCTGGCCCACCACCAGCGGGGAGTCCTTGCGCGTGGCGACGATGGTGCCCGGCTCGTCGGCGGACACGACGGCCAGCGCGTACGCGCCCACCAGGCGCTCGCTTGCGGCGCGGACGGCGGACAGCAGGTCGGGCGCGCCGTCACGCAGCGCCTGTTCGATCAGGTGCGGCACCACCTCGGTGTCGGTGTCGCTGGTAAAGGTATGCCCCGCGGCCTGCAGCTCCTCTCGCAGGTCGGCGAAGTTCTCGATGATGCCGTTGTGCACCACGGCGATGCGGCCGTCGCAGCTGGTGTGCGGATGGGCATTTGCCTCGCTCGGGCGGCCGTGGGTTGCCCAGCGCGTGTGGCCGATGCCGCATGCGCCTTCGAAGTTGAAGTGTCCCAGCGTGTGCGCCAAGCTGGAAACCTTGCCCTTGCGGTGCACCACCTCAAGCTTGCCGTCCTGGTAGATGGCCACTCCGGCGCTGTCGTAGCCGCGATACTCAAGGCGCGACAGGCCCTCGATTAGGATGCCTTGCGCCGGGCGCGTGCCCGTGAAACCGACGATTCCGCACATGCGATTGCTCCTCACAGGTAGGTTGCGGCCCGAAAGCATCGCACGGCGGGAGCGAACGCTCAAAGCCGAGCTGCCTGGTCGGGCTTTTCATCGCGTACATGGTAGGGCAGCGTCCGGCGCGCGCACCAAGGCTGCAGACAATCTCTAACGCGCCCGCCGCTCGCCCCGCGCACGCCGCCGTTCGCAGCAAGCAAGCACATGAGCAACGACGCAGCGTCACCCCTCCCCGAAAGCGCCAGCTTCACTTCGCTCGCAGGTGGCAGCAAAGTCAACGAGAGCCGCTGCGGTACCCCGGATTCGCGGGAGCGTGAAGGCGCCGCGTACTTTGGTACGCAAGCCTTCAGGCTCGTGCGAAGGCGGGGTGCCGCAGCGGCCCGCAGTGTCGAGTGAATTCGCCGTTCGGCAGAACGGTGAACAGTTACACTTCCGCGATTACCTCGACTTCGACCAGGGCGCCCTTGGGAAGCTTGGCCACGCCCACGGCCGAACGTGCCGGGCGGGCGTCGCCGAAGGACTTGGCGTACTCGGCGTTGAACGCGGCGAAGTCGTCGATGTCGTCCAGGAAGCACGTGGCTTTCAGCACGTGGTCGAAGTCGGTGCCGGCCTCGGCCAGGATGGCGGCCACGTTCTTCATGACCTGCGCCGTCTGCTCCTCGATGGTGGTGCCGACAAGCTCGCCGGTCTCCGGGGAGAGTGCGATCTGGCCGCTGGCGAACAGCAGGTTGCCGCACACGCGGCCCTGCACATAGGGGCCGATGGCTGCGGGGGCGTTCGGGGTGGCGATGACCTTCATGATGGTCGTCCTTTCCGGGGCTTGCGCCCCAACATGCGCGTCTAGGCGCGCGGAACGGCAGCGCTTTTCGCGCGCTTCGCCCCAAGCTGCCACATGGGGACGTAGCGCCAACTGTCCGGAAACCGGGCAGCGTTTCCCACGCCTTACACCATGCGTTAAACCTAGGCAAAGCGTCGAATTTTGTTGCGCTGATATGGAACCTCCCCATTGTAGCGCCTGCAGGGCTATGATGTTCACCGACACTAAACCGCCGCGAACCGAAAAACAAAAGGGGTGAAGCTATGCTGACGCTGGACGCATTCGAAGAAGCCGCAGCCAAAGTCAAGGAAGTTACACAGGAGACGAAGCTTATTGAAAGCCCCTACTTCAGCGAGATTTCCCGCAATCGCGTGTTCTTCAAGCCCGAGAACATGCAACGCACCGGCGCCTACAAGGTGCGCGGCGCATACTACAAGATCAGCACGCTGACCGACGAGGAGCGCGCGCACGGCCTGATCACCGCATCTGCCGGCAACCATGCGCAGGGCGTCGCCTACGCCGCGCAGCATTACGGCGTCAAGGCCACCATCGTCATGCCCACCACCACCCCGCTCATCAAAGTCGAGCGCACCAAAACACTGGGCGCCGACGTGGTGCTGGCCGGCAACGTCTACGACGAGGCCTACGAGCACGCGCTCAAGCTTGCCGAGGAGAACAGCTACACGTTCATCCACCCGTTCAACGACCTGGGCGTCGCCACGGGCCAGGGCACCATCGCCATGGAGATCGTGCAGGAGCTGCCGCTCGTCGACTACATCTTGGTGCCCATCGGCGGCGGCGGGCTTGCCACGGGCGTGTCCACGCTGGCCAAGCTGCTCAACCCGCACATCAAGGTCATCGGCGTGGAACCCGCCGGCGCAGCATGCATGAAGGCCTCCCTTGAAGCCGGCCACGTGGTGAAGCTGCCGCGCGCCAACACCATCGCCGACGGCACCGCGGTGCTCGAGCCCGGCGACAAGATCTTCCCCTACATCCAGGAGAACCTCGACAGCATCATCACCGTCCATGACGACGAGCTGATCGCAGCCTTCTTGGACATGGTCGAGAACCATAAAATGGTCGTGGAGAACTCCGGCCTGCTCACCGTGGCAGCCCTTCGCCATCTGGACTTCGAGGGCAAGAAGGTCGTCTCCATCCTTTCCGGCGGCAACATGGACGTCATCACCATGTCGTCGGTTGTGCAGCACGGCCTGATCCAGCGCGACCGCATCTTCACCGTCTCGGTGCTTCTGCCCGACCGCCCCGGCGAGCTGGTGCGCGTGGCGCAGGTCATCGCCGACAACAAGGGCAACGTCATCCGCCTGGACCACAACCAGTTCGTCACCACGAACCGTCAGGCCGCCGTGGAGCTGCGCGTCACCATCGAGGCGTTCGGCACCGACCACAAGCAGCAGATCGTCAAGGCGCTCGAAGGCGAAGGCTTCCGTCCGAAGCTCATCAACGCGCATCTGTAAGGCAAACCCGCCGAGGGGATGAAGCTGCCGCATAAAACCCCTCGCCCTACAACCGCATACGCAAGTCGCACAACGCGCAGGCCCCTGACCGGTTTCTTTCGGGATTCGATTGGTTGGGGGTTTGCGCGTTTTCCCGTTTTGCACAGGGAAAACGCCGACGGGCTTCTCGAAGGGGCCTAGGAAGAAAGAACAGCATGGAAACCGCACTCATCAAAGTATTCGCCTTCGTCTGCATCATCATCGCAGGCTACTGGATGGGCCACACCGGCAAGCTCGGCAACATGCCCGGTGAGTTCGTGTCGAAGATCGTGTTCACGTTCACGCTGCCTTGCGCGGTGCTGCATGCGTTCGGCGCCGCCGACTTCTCACCGCAGATGCTGCTGCTCGTGCCGCTCGGCTTCATCTTCGCCTTCGGCGCGTACCTGGTCACCTTCGCCATCACCCCGCGGGCCAAGCGCGAGGACCGCGCGTTCTACCTGCTCAACGGCTGCGGATTCAATCTGGGATGCTTCGCGCTGCCGTTCGTGCAGGCCATCTTCTCGCCCACCATGGCCGTGGCAACCTGCCTCTACGACGCCGGCAACGCGTTCATGATGGCCGGCGGTTCCTATGCGCTCACCGGCCTGATCGCCGGGGGCAAGCGCATCGAGCACCCGGTGCGATTCGTCGCCAAGCGCTTGTTCTCCAGCCTGCCCTTCGACACGTACCTGCTGATCATCGTGCTGTCGGTGGCGGGGATCCGCCTCCCCTCCGAGCTGGTGGCCTTCACCGAGCCCATTGCCAACGCCAACTCGTTTCTGGCAATGTTCATGCTGGGGCTCATGATGAGCTTCTCCGTCTCGCGAGAGCGCATGGCAAAGGTGGCGCGTCTGGTGGGCCTGCGCACAGCGTTCAGCGTGGTGCTGACCTGCATCGTTTGGCTGGCGCTTCCGGTCGATAACGTCATGCGCGCCCTGCTCACGCTGCTGGTGTGGAGCCCGGCGAGCGCACTTGCGCCTATGTACACCCAGATGTCGGGCGGCGACGGCGGCCTAGCCGGCTTCGCGAACGCCCTCACCATCATCCTTGGCGTGATCGCCGCCACCCTTATCGCGCTGACGCTGGTGTAGCGCTTCGGCCCGCGCGGCGACGGCAAGGAGCCGGCGCCTCGATGTTGACGGTTCGCAGGCCCGCTGCTGGCGAGCTGGTCCGCAAGGCGCCGATCCGCCCGTCGGCGCCTTGCGGACCAGCGCCGCTTCCCTGCCGTGCCCGCTAGCGCCACCGCTTCCCAGCCGCACGCGCCTTCGGCGAAAAATCTTTTGCGAAGATCCCCCAAACATGTTGACTGCGGTTTACTTATGCTTACTATGTTAGCCACGGATTACATGAATGGGAAGGAGCCACTATGATCATAGGCGCATCAGGTGCGAGGCCGAGCCGCACCGCCGATCTTGAGCGCAAGCTGGTGCACCACTGCTCCCCTGCGCTTGCCGGGCTGAAGCCGGCGAACATGTTCGTATACCGCAAGGCGCCGACGCCGGCGAAAACCCCGACGGAAGCGCCGCACTCAGCGCCCTCGACTCAACCAAATTCGCCCAGGAACTGGGGATATGCCGTAAGAAGCTGGAGCCGTGCGGAGTGCGTATCGAGATATTGGCACAGCGAAAGACCGGCCTATTGTTGTACGTGTACCGTCCAACCATGCTGAGGGAATACCTTGCGCAGCCCGAGGTATTCCGCTATCTGCAAGACGAGGGCTACGACCCCTCCGACCTTTCCGCCTGCATCGCCAAGCTGCACCGCCGCATCTGCGGCACCGACCTTGCCGCCACGCTTTCCGGCAGCTGCGCGTTCCCGCACGAGATCGGATTCTTCCTGGGCTACCCCTATGACGACGTGGTGGGATTCATCGAGAACAAGGGCGAGAACAGCCTATGCAGCGGTTGCTGGAAGGTCTACAGCCGCGCCCGCGATGCGCAGGCATGCTTCTGCTGCTACAAAACCTGCACCGCGGCCTACGAGGACCTGTTCGACGAGGGCGTACCCATCGACTGCCTTGCCGCAATCGACGAGAACTTCCCCGCCCAGGAGGCGTTCGCAGCAGCAGGGTAGCCTGCAGCCGCAAGCGCGAAAGCCCGCAAGCCCGCAAATGCCGCAAGCATCGAGCACCGGTGGCGAAACGCGCCCTTGCCGCATTCGCGCCGAACGGTCGGTGCGCTCGCTCGAAGCGCCTCGACCGTTCGGCACAAGACCGACGCCTCCCTTGCAAACGAAAGGATATGCAGATGAGCAAAGTAGCAGTAGTGTACTGGAGCGGCACGGGCAATACCGAGGCCATGGCGGATTTGGTGGCGCAGGGCGTGCGCGCAGCGGGCGGCACCGCCGACCTGGTGCAATGCAGCGATTTCAGCGCCGACCGCATCGCCGATTTCGACGCGTTCGCCTTCGGCTGCCCGGCCATGGGCGCTGAGGCGCTCGAGGCCACCGAGTTTTTGCCCAGGGA
>CALEWN010000336.1 GCA_937925385.1 uncultured Senegalimassilia sp. | reverse complement strand
TCCGCATACACGCCATCCATCTTCGCAAAAGTCTCAAGCGTTTCGGTGGAAGGCGTGCCGGGGTATGCCACTCCGATACGGCAACCAGCCTCCCATGCGCCTTGGGCTATCGCCTCGTTTCCAGATAACAGTTCCATGTTGCTCCCGTCTGTGGGGACGCCTGAAGCGACGTCCGTTTGAAACCGCAAGATACCCTGCGGCGCTACTCCTCTTTGTACACCAAGCAAAATGCGCCGATTTGAACAACATCGCCATCGGCAAGAAGATAGGTATCGATGCTGTTGTTGTTAACCCATACCCCGTTAAAAGACGCCTCGTCGGAAATCTCATATCCTGAAGCTACCGGTTGAACGGAGGCATGCATACGGGATACGGTCATATCGTTGAGGAAGACATCGCACTGCGGGCTACGGCCGATGCTGAGCTTTTTGTCGCCCAACTTGAAGGATACGCCGGTTTGCGGCCCGCGAACAACGTGCAGAACAGCGGTTGGCTTGGTTTTAGCGGCGGCAACCAGCTGGTCTTCCCCAAATTGCAACGGCGCGAACCGCTGCGTGGACCCTTGCAGCTTGAAGCCGCAATGAGGGCACGCCGAGTCCTCGGGACCTACCGGGTTATTGCACACCGGGCAAACGTTGGTCATGATTGCTCCTTCCTACATGCCGCTATTGCGTCGAAGAGGTTTTGTCGACGATAAGCGGCGTGGTGTTCAACAGTTGCGAGGTTGCTGTTTTATCCCCGCCTGAAAAACCGCGCATGAACCTGTCGAAGGCGATGCCGATGCCCTCGAAGAAGTTCGGGGCGGCAACGTCTTTGCAAGCCACCAGATCTTGCGTGGCGATAACCTGATTGCGTTGCTTGAACGTGATGGTGCCGACAACCTGCCCGGCTTTCACCGTGCCGTGAAGCTCGTTGAACTGCACGGTTTGGCTAACATTGCCGTTGAGGTCGAACACCTCCACGGCGCATTCCGGATCGGCGAACGTTGCCGGAACCGTACGGTCTATCCAATCGTCGTGCGCAACCTGCGCGACCAAAGGCACGGAAGCCCCGTTCATCTGCGTGTTCTGCTCGCAATTGGCAAGCTGATAGGTTTTACGGTGCTCGAACACCCACTCCACCAGCTCGTCCGCATCGAAGAAGCGCTGGCTTTCCGAGCTCGACCCCAAAACGATGGCATACAGCTCCTGGCCATCCTTGTTAACAGCTCCGGCAAAAGAAGCGCCCGCCTTTTCAGTGTAACCGGTTTTGACGCCGATGGCATCATCGTTGATATCGAAGAAGCCATCGGTGGTTTCTAGGAACACATCGGCCGAAGACCCGCCTCGTTTCACCGTGATAGTAGTGGACCCGCCTCCGACGATGGAGCGGAACGTGTCGTTGGTCATGGCATAGGCAACCACTTTCGCCTGATCGGCTGCAGTGGAATGCAGGTCTCCCTCGTATTGATCGAAATCAAGGCCGTGAGGGTTCTCGTACACCGTGTTCGTGCAGCCGAGCTTTTGGGCCGTGGCGTTCATCTGCGCAACGAAGGCTTGCACATCGGTATCCCCCGAAGCGGTGCCGCTCGACCTGAGCGCCGCACCGACTGATTCGGCGATGGCGATGGCGGCGTCGTTGCCCGAAGGCACCAACAACGCGTAAAGCGCGGTTTTGAGCGACATCGTGTCGCCTTCCTGCAAACCGGCAGAAGACTCGCCCACCGCAGCAGCGGCGGCTGAAACGGTGATCGTCGAATCAAGGGACGTCAATCCGGAAGCCACGGCATCGAGCGCCACGACGCCCGTCATGATCTTGGTGACCGAGGCGATGCAAGCAGCCTGATCGGCATTACGCTCGAAATACACGTTCCCGTTCGCATCCACCACGGTGGCGCGCTCGGCGTCGATGTTCGGGCATTGGGCAACCGCCAAGCCGCGAGAATCAACCGTCTCGCCCATGACGATATCGGCTTTGCGCACGTCGGCATACGCTTCGGTGGCGCCGCCGATCACGGGGGTGAGGGCCAGCACGAACACAAGCACGCACGCGATAGCGCGTGCGTGCTTGTTCAGCCCACTATGCAAGGTGAAGCTAGTCGACAATGTACACATCCTCTGCGGAAACGGGCGCGAAACCGGCATCTGCAAGTTTCTGCTCGATATCCTCGTCGCCTGAAACCTTCAGCACGTCGATGGCGTGCCCGCCTTCGACCGACATGCAATAGCCGTACTCGACGTTGACATCGCACTCGTCCAAAAACTCGAGCAGCGAAGCCAAGCCGCCCGGGACATCCGGGACGCGCACGGCCATGACCGGCGTGACGGCAGCTCGCCATCCGGCCAGCGTCAGCTTCTCAGCTGCTTTGTTCGGAGTATCGCACAGCATACGGGCCACGCCGAAATCCTCGGTGTCGGCCAGGTACAAAGCATGCATGTTGACACCGGCATCGGCGACCGCACGGGTAGCTGCGGCCAAACGGCCCTTTTCGTTCTCCAAAAAAACGGTGAGTTGGGAAATCATCGCGATTACTCCTTTCGCAGGTCGATGATGCGCTTGGCCTTGCCCTCGCTGCGCTCGATGGACTTGGGCTCTAAGAGGGTGATCTTGGAGGCGATGTTCAGGGTGGAGTGGAGGGCATCCGCAATGGTGCGCTCCACCCGCTCCAGGCTGCGGACCGTGTCGGAGAACATGCTTTCGTTCATCTCCACCTGCACTTCGGTCCACGATCATGCGGTAGTTGGGGTCCATGCCCAAATCCAGCAGCACGCTCTCGATCTGGGAGGGGAACACATTGATGCCCCGGATGATGAGCATGTCATCGGTGCGGCCCTTGGGCTTGGTCATCCGCACGGTGGTGCGGCCACAGGCGCATTTCTCATGGGTGAGGGAGCAGATATCCCGGGTACGGTAGCGGATGAGGGGCAGGGCCTCTTTGCCGATGCAGGTGAACACCAGCTCCCCTTCTTCCCCATCGGGCAGCTGTTCGCCGGTGACGGGGTCGATGATCTCCGGGTAGAAGAAGTCCTCTTGGACGTGCATGCCCGCCTGCTCCTCGCACTCGCAGGAGACGCCGGGGCCCGCGATCTCCGAAAGGCCGTAGATGTCGAAAGCCCGGATGGCCAGGGCCTTTTCAATCTCCCGGCGCATCTCCTCGGTCCAGGGCTCGGCGCCGAAAATGCCGATGCGCACCCGCAGGCTGTGGGGGTCGATGCCCTTGTCCCGCACGGTCTCGCCAATGTACATGGCGTAGCTGGGGGTGCAGCACAAAATGTCCGAGCCGTAGTCCTGGAGAATCTGCACCTGGCGGTTTGTGTTGCCGGAGGACACGGGAATCACCGTGGCGCCCA
>CALEWN010000335.1 GCA_937925385.1 uncultured Senegalimassilia sp. | reverse complement strand
TTCGCGTTCCTCCATCACGTAGCCTTGTCCTATGCGGTTGCTGATAGGGTCGTGCCCGAGCGATTCGCGCAGCTTCTTCCTGAGTTCCGACATATGCACCCTGGCCGAATTGCTGAAGCTGTTCGCGTTGCAGTCCCACACGTGCTCGAGGAGCTCCTCCTGGCTAACCGGTCGCCCTTGGTTGAGCATCAGGTATTCCAATATGCCCGTTTCCTTTCGAGTCAGGGAAAGGGATCGATTGTTTGCGCAAGCCTTACGAGAGCTTGTGTCAAAAGAAAGGGTTCCGCAGGTCAGCACGGTATTGTCTTGAATAAATCGCCTGCGGGTCAGGCTTCGTATCCTGGCTGCAAGCTCTTTTAGGTGAAACGGTTTCGTCAGATAATCGTTGGCCCCAGCGTCCAAGCCGCCTACCTTATCAGCGATGTCGCATCGTGCCGATAAGATCAGCACCTTCGTGTCGTGGTCGGTTTCCCGAAGCGTTTCAAGCACCGTCATGCCGTCCGCTTCGGGAAGGTTCAGATCGAGCACGACCAGGTCGAAGGTTTCGATGGCGAGCAGGTCGATAGCCGTTTGCCCATCATGACAGCAATCGACGCTATAGGCAAGATGGCGAAGGCTACGGGCGATTGCGTCGCACAGCGCCTTTTCGTCCTCGACAACCAAAATACGCATATCGGCCCTCCAGCTCATACGTGTTGTTCCTTAACGCGGATTTTATAGCAGACATGATTACATATGCCCAAGAACGAAAGGAGCGTCAGATTGTTCAAAACAAGGAAGGCGGTATTCCAGGCGATCCTGCTGATCGTCGGGGCGGCCATGGTGGGCGTCGGCACCCTTCGGGGTGAGGCAGACATCGTGCTCAGCAAGGCTATCAGGCTGTGTTTGGAGTGTGTTGGGATTGGGTAAGGGAAACTTCCATGCGTCGTGGTTTTTAAGCCGTTTCCGTGGGTTTGTCCAGGCGGGTGCCGCATTGCTTTCGAATATCCACCTGCCGAACCTTATCAAGGGCGGTATTCATCAGGGTGGTTCGAAAGCGGTGTGCGTACCTGGTTTGAACTGCTATTCCTGTCCAGCCGCTGCGGGTGCTTGCCCTATCGGCGCCTTTCAAGCGGTGGTCGGATCGTCGAAGTTCAGCTTCTCGTATTACGTGACCGGGTTCTTGATTTTGACGGGCGTGCTGCTGGGACGTTTCGTGTGCGGTTTTTTATGCCCGTTCGGCTGGCTGCAAGAATTGCTGCACAAGATCCCGGGCAAAAAGCTGTCCACGAGCAAGCTCAAGCCGTTGAGATACGTGAAGTACGGGGTGTTGGCGTTGACCGTAGTGCTCCTGCCCGCGGTGCTCGTGAACGACGTCGGCATGGGCGACCCGCTGTTCTGCAAGTACATCTGTCCCCAAGGCGTTCTCGAGGGTGCTATCCCGCTTTCCCTCGTCGATAGCGGCATCCGATCGGCGTTGGGAGCGTTGTTCACGTGGAAGCTTGCGGTATTGATCGCAGTAGTTGTGCTGAGCGTGCTGTTCTATCGGCCGTTTTGCAAATGGGTTTGCCCCCTTGGCGCGTTCTACGCCCTGATGAACAAGGTTTCCTTGCTGGGGATGAAGGTCGATCAGGGCAAATGCATCTCCTGCGGTACGTGCGCGAGGACTTGCAAGATGGATGTCGACGTGACGGCTTCACCGGACCACGCCGAATGCATACGCTGCGGGATGTGCGTGAACGCTTGCCCCGTTGATGCCATCAGCTATCGCTTCGGCATGTGCGCGTCCTGCGGTCATCGCGCCGCGGAGGCGGATAGGTTCGAATAACGGATATCGATTGAAAAACGGAGGAATGAAGATGAGGAAGACCAAGAATATGAACACGAAGCTGTTGAAGATATCGGCGGTGCTGGCCGCATCCCTGCTGGCGATCGGTCTTGCCGCTTGCTCCGCCGGCACCGGCGGAGACGAGCGCCCGGAAGGCACATCCGATGCTGCTGCGCTGATCGAGACGCAGCCGAGCGGAGCCGATGAGGCGGCGAAGCTGTATGAGCAGCTTATGCAGAAGGAAAACGAAGTGCTTTCGGCCGATTCGCAGCTTTGGGAGAAGCTGTTCCTTTCGGCAAGCAAGGAAAGCCCGATGATCGAGGATGGCAGCAACTATGGCGACTTCCTCCTAGCTACGCTTGAAGGCGCCAAGGATAAGTTCACGGCACAGGAGCGGGAAACGCTGAAAACCGGGGCGGAGCAGATCAAACGGATCGAGGACAAGCTTGCGGCCCTGGAGCAGGAATTTCCCGGATGCGGCAGCACGCCGAGCCAGGGCGAGAGCGTTGACGCCCAGAGCGCGGGCATGACGGCAAAAGCCGAGGGGACGGAGAAGTTCCCGAGCTTCAACGGGAAGGACCTTGACGGTAACGACGTGAGCAGCGATGAGCTGTTCTCGAACAACACCGTTACGGTTGTCAACTTCTGGTTCACTGCCTGCAAGCCGTGCGTGGGCGAGCTTGGGGAATTGGAGGCCCTTAACCAGAAGCTGGCGGACAAGGGCGGCGCGGTCGTAGGCATCAATTCCTTTACTCTTGACGGCGACAAAGCTGCGATTTCCGAGGCGAAGAGCATCTTGGAGAAAAAGGGCGTGGACATTGCCTATGTGACGCTTCATGTGGGACTAGGAACGTTTCGTCCTGTGAAGGTGGAAAATCTGGCGGAGCACCATATGCATTCCGAGTAAGATCGGAAGAGCGTCGTGTAGGGAAAGAGTGTAGATCTCGG
>CALEWN010000334.1 GCA_937925385.1 uncultured Senegalimassilia sp. | reverse complement strand
TCCATCGACGCCGCCGACCAGAACGCGGTGGTGGGGCGCTTCCTGGGAGAGGACCGCTGCTTGGTGGCGCTCGGCCGCGCGCATTCGCTTGCCGAGACCGATCCCGCAGCTGCTGTGGAGGCGCTCACCGGCGCCATCGCCGAAGCCCAGCTTCTCGACGGCTTCGCCGACGGCTCCCAGGAGGTGTACCGCGCGTTCGACAGCTACAGCGCCAGGGTGCTGTACAACGTTTCCCGTGCAACACAGATGGTACCGATTGATGGCGAAGCGGATGCCGCGGGTTCGGCATCCGGCGACATTGCCGTTCCCGCCGCCGCAGCCGACGCCGGCAAACGCGTGCGCGTGGTCCCCGATTCGTTCTATCTGTGCCACCTGGAGGTCACGCATCTGTTGGAGCGCTCGTTCGAGCGCGCCGACGAGGCGTTGCGCTACGGCCGCGCCGCCGTGGCCATGGGCCCGTCGTGCGCTATGGGCTACCGGGTGCTCGGCCGCGCCTATATGCTGCAAGGCGATATGGGCCGCGCCTTCGACGTGCTGCGCGCGGGCCTTCGCGTCTCTCTGCAGCCCACCGATATCGCGCTTATGTACTACCAGCTGGGATACGTGATGTGGAAGCGCGGCAGCGCCGACGCGGGCGTGGCGTGCTACCTGAAGGCGGTCGAGGCGTCGCCGTCGGTCGCCATGCAGGCAACGGCGGAGCTGCGCGAGCTGGTGTCCGAAACCGGCGCTTCCATACCGCCGGCGGGCGGGGTGGAGGCGGCGCTTGCCGCCGAGGGCATCCCCTGCGCGCCCGTGCCCGAGGCGCTCGACGTCCTTGATGCGGCCCTGTCCGCCGCCTGCGACGCCGGCCTTGCTAACGTGGCCCGCAGCCTGCTCGCCACGCGTTTGCGCCATCGCCCCGACGACGCGCTCATGGGCGTGCTGCGCAGCTTCGGCGAGCCTGCGTAAAGCCGCTTGCCGTTGCCTGCGCGCCGCCGCCGCGCCCGCCTGTTGTTTCGTGCCGCGCTGATTGCGTGGGGCCGCGGCGGGCGGGCCGCCGTATGGCGGCGTCTGCGCTACAATGCAAGGGTTAACCGTTTTCAACCGTCCGTACCATCGGAACGTAAGCTATTGGAAGTAAGGAACCGTCATGGCAATCAACTCCCCGGAGGGAACGCGCGATCTTCTGCCCGATGAGGC
Source organism: uncultured Senegalimassilia sp. (assembly GCA_937925385.1). Lineage (GTDB taxonomy): Bacteria > Actinomycetota > Coriobacteriia > Coriobacteriales > Eggerthellaceae > Senegalimassilia. The sequence goes on along the minus strand of CALEWN010000334.1, from coordinate 967 downwards.
GAAGTTCTGGGCGCATTTCCGCGACACCGCGTTCGGCATCTTCGCCCGTTACGGCTATCAGCCCATCGAAACGCCGCTGTTCGAGCAGACCGACCTGTTCGTGCGCGGTATCGGCCAGGCCACCGACGTGGTGTCCAAGGAGATGTTCACCGCCATCTCCTGCGAGAACTTCAAACGCGTCATGGAAGGCGGCACCATCAAGGCGAAAAGCCGTCTGAGCCTGCGCCCCGAGGGTACCGCGGGCGTGGTGCGCGCCGTGGTGCAGCACGACCTGGTGCCGCAGGGCGCGGCTCCGGCCAAGCTCATGTACGCCGGGCCGATGTTTCGCGCGGAGCGTCCGCAGAAGGGCCGTCAGCGCATGTTCAACCAGGTGGGCATCGAATGTCTGGGTGCGGAGGACCCCAGCGTCGACGCCGAGGGCATCATCATGCTCATGCGCTTCTACGCCGCCATCGGCGTCCCCATGGACGCCACGCGCCTGCTGGTGAACTCCATGGGCTGCGAGCAGTGCCGCCCGAAGTACCGCGAGGCCGTGCGCGAGTACATGAACACCCACGCCGAGCACATGTGCGAGGAGTGCATGCGCCGCGCCGAGATCAACCCGCTGCGCGCCTTTGACTGCAAGAACCCCGGCTGCGCCGAGGTCATGGAGGGCGCCCCGAAGATTTCGGACTATCTGTGTGATGACTGCCGCGAGCACTATCAGGCCGTGAAAACCTACCTGGACGGCGCAGGCATCTCCTACATCGAGGACCCCACGCTGGTCCGTGGCCTCGACTACTACACGCGCACCGTGTTCGAGGTGCAGGTCGATCAGGGCATGGGCAGCCAAAACGCCATCGGCGGCGGCGGTCGCTACGACAAGCTGGCCGAGGAAGTGGGCGGACGTCCCACGCCGGGCTTCGGCTTCGCCCTGGGCTACGAGCGTTGCGCGCTGGCCATCCAGGCGGCGGGTCAGGCGTTCCCG
>CALEWN010000333.1 GCA_937925385.1 uncultured Senegalimassilia sp. | reverse complement strand
AGCCTTTGGAATACGTCGAGGAACGGCGCATCCGCGACTTCGTCATAGCCATCGACACCTCCGCATCCACCAAAGACGGGCTGGTCAGGCGCTTCCTTGAGCGCACGTATTCCATCCTGTCGAGCGAGACGGGCTTTTTCACCCGCATGAACGTGCACCTGGTGCAATGCGACGCCGCCGTCACTGCCGTCGATTGCATCCACAGCTTGGACGAGCTGGACGACTTCCTGGACAACGTGAAGATCGAAGGCCTGGGCGGCACCGATTTCCGGCCCGTGTTCGCTTACGTCGAAGATGCGCTTGAACGAGGCGAGTTCCAAAACCTCGGCGGCCTTCTCTACTTCACCGACGGCCAAGGCACCTACCCTGCCCACAAACCGTCCTTCGATACCGCCTTCGTGTTCCCTGACGCCGAGACCGCCGATGCAAGCGCGCCGGTGCCGCCCTGGGCCATGAAGGCCGTCCTCGACGAAACGTTTACCGAGCAGGCCGACGACCTGGCCTAGCACTACCCCATCGAGCAAGGAGCAGCCATGGATATCCAACAGGCGAAACAGCAGATCAAGTACACCATGCAGGCGTATTTCGCCAAAGACGAGTTCGGCGGCTACGCCCTGCCGCCGCAGCGCCAGCGCCCCATCTTCCTGCTGGGTGCGCCCGGCATCGGCAAAACCGCCATCGTCGAGCAGATCGCCCAAGAGCTTGAGGTGGGATTCGTTTCCTACTCCATGACCCATCACACGCGCCAAAGCGCGCTGGGCCTTCCGTTCATCGCGCAGAAGGAATACGGCGGGAAAACCTACGACGTATCCGAATACACCATGAGCGAGATCATCGCCGCGGTCTACGATGCCATCGAGCAGACGGGGCATCGCGAGGGCATCCTGTTCCTCGATGAGATCAACTGCGTGTCGGAAACGCTCACGCCCGCCATGCTGCAGTTCCTGCAGTACAAGGTGTTCGGCCGCCACAAGGTTCCCGAGGGCTGGATCGTGGTAACGGCAGGCAACCCGCCCGAGTACAACCGCACGGCGCGCGACTTCGACCTGGCAACATGGGACCGCTTGAAGCGCCTGGACGTGGAGCCCGACTTCCAGGCATGGCGCGATTATGCGCTCGGCCACGGCGTGCATCCGGCGGTTATCACCTACCTCGACGTCGAGCAGGACCACTTCTACCACCTGGAAACCACGCCCGACGGCAAGGAATTCGTCACGGCGCGCGGTTGGGACGACCTGTCGAGCGCCATCAGGCTCTACGAGGCGCAGGACCTGCCCGTCGACGAGGTGCTCATCGGCCAATACGTGCAGGCGCCCCAGATCGCCAAGCGCTTCGCCGTGTACTACGACCTGTTCACGAAGTATCGCGCCGACTACCAGGTGGACCGCGTGCTTGCAGGCACGGCCGGCCCCGAAGTGATCGAGCGCGCCCAGGCCGCGCCCTTCGATGAGCGCGTATCGGTGGTGGGCCTGCTTTCCGACGCGCTTGCAGGCGTGCTGCGCGAAGCGGTGCTCGAGGAGGGTGCCGTGGAGTTCGCGCACCCGCGCCTTGCGGCCATGCGCGACAAGCTCGAGGCCGCAGGCGCAGCCGACGCCACCGAGGAGGTGCGCGCGCAGGAAACCGAGGTGCGCCGTCTGCTGCGTACCGACCGCGCAAGCGGGCTTTTGTCCGAGCAGAAGTATCGCTCCTACGAGCGCGCCATCGACATGCTGCAGCAGGCGCAGCACCTGGGAGCGCAAACCGGGTCGCTTACGTTCGACCAGGTCAAGGAAGCGTTCTCCAAGATGCTCGGCGGTCTTGAGAGCCGCGTCGAGCAGGGCGAGCAGGCACTTGACCGGGCGCTGGCGTTCGCCGAGCAGGCATTTGGCGAGGGCCAGGAGATGCTGCTGCTCATCACCGACCTTTCCGCGAACCGCTACAGCATGGCGTTTATCAACGCACACGGAAGCGAGCGCTTCTTCAAGCACAACAGCGCGCTTCTGTTCGGCGACCGCGGCGCCGACCTTGCCGCCCGCATCAAGCAGACCGCGCTTGACGAGGAATAGCGTAGACATCACGCGCCCGGCAGCCGACAGGCGCCGGGCGCACATCGAGCCGCCGTCATAAAGACAGCGGCTCGATACGTTTTCCCATTAGGCATCAACGGCCCGAACGATGGCCACGGCAAAATAGAGAGCCCCCGTTCGCAATGGGACGTAATCGCCTGCGTGGGTGAAACTGCTCATTTTTGCGCACGAACACGAAACGAAGCAGCTATGACAAAGCGAACGCACCGGGCCTCAGCGTGTAAGCTGCGGCCCGGTGCGTTTACGGGAACCGATCGTCAACGGCGTTTTCCGCGCCCGGTAAATCCGCTACGCCCCTACATTCCCTTCCAGCACATCGGCAAGCGTGACTCGATCGATGTAAGCATTGATCGCAGCCCCCATGCCATGCCAGAATCCGCGGGCCTCGCATCCCTCCGCGTTGTCGCATTTCCCCTCGTTATCGATGCATGCAACCGGCATGCACGAGCCTTCCGTTGCGCGCAGCACATCGCCGATGCGGATCTGGTCTGCCGATCGAGCCAGATAGTAACCGCCGCTCACGCCGCGAATGCTCTTCAACACATCGGCGCGCACAAGCGCACCGCCTAGCTGCTCAAGATACTTAACGGAAAGCCCCTGGCGCTGAGCGGCTTGCCTCATGGTGACAAGCGCTCCCGCCTCCCCCTGCTTGGCGATATCGATCATAAGCCTCAGGGCATAGCGCCCCCTTGTTGAAACCATCATCGTAGCTTCCCATCCTCACCTTATCGCGTCCCGCTTCCCCAACGAGACGATCGCCTGCTTGCTTGCATAAGCGCGCAATCATCCCAAGATCACGCGCAACAACGCCTGCAAGAGCGTGCGCATCAGGTTAAAACAATACTGAGATGAGCATATTAGAAGTAAGTTAGTATCATTTGAGTCATCGGCATTAACGCGCGCCAGCGGCTGGAAATCACTATGAACGGCATCTGGAAACCCCGCGCTCATACCATGGATGGGCATGCTGCACACGATGCTGTTTGCTACCATAGCGCTTATGAAAACTCAGCATCGCAACGGGCGATCAGCCCGAACCTCATCATCAACGCGCAACGCGTCCACGAAGCCCCGGGTATCAACACCGATGGGCAACGCATCTGCACGATCCCGCACCTCTCCGTCGACGCGCAACGCATCCATGCGGTCCGGATCGACTCACCCTCAACAGCGCCCGCGTCGCAACGCCAGCGCCCGCAAGCCGATTGTCATCCATATGTTCGCGCTACCGCTAATTGACGTCGGCGTATCCGCATGCAAAGCGACATCGGCGCTGCTCAACGGCTCGTCGCAGGAAGAAACCTCCCACTCGGCCAATACGAAGCAGCCCTATGTCAGCCCTTACGATTTCTCGGGGCTCTCCCAACAAAACGGCAGGTTCTCATACTCCGAGAACGAGGTCGAAAAGTCGCAGACGGGAATCGACGTGTCCGAGATGCAGGGCGTCATCGATTGGAAGCAGGTTGCAAACGATGGAATCCAGTTCGCCTTTGTGCGAGCCGGCTACCGCGGCACCACCGAAGGCGGGCTGTTCGCGGACGACCGCTTGAACGAGAATCTTGCAGGAGCGACCGATGCCGGCTTGCAGACCGGCGTGTACTTCTACTCGCAAGCCACCAGCACCGAAGAGGCGCAAGAGGAGGCCGACTTCGTGTTAAGCCAACTTGACGGCCGCAAACTCGACCTTCCCATAACCTTCGACCATGAGAAGGATACGACGGTGAACGCACGCGGGAACAACGTGGACCGCGACACCCTCACAGCAGCCGCGCTAGCATTCTGTCAACGCGTTGAGCAGGCAGGATACCGCTCCATGGTATATGGCAACAAAGTGGATATCGCCCGCATGAACCTGGACAGCCTGGGTAACCGCCCCATCTGGTTTGCCGAGTACAACGCGCTGCAGCCTTCCGGCCAATTCGACTTCGTGCTTTGGCAGTACAGCAACACCGGAAGCGTGGCGGGAATCTCCACCCCCGTCGACATGAACCTGCGCTTCACCGATATGTTGTAAACGCGAAATCTCCGCGCTCGGCAAAACCTGAAGCTAACTTGATGCGCTAGCGTGCGTAACGCAATCATCCGCAACGCGAAAGGCCGTTCATGAGCACCGACACCTCCGCCCCGCTGCCCGCTGAGCTTTCCGAAAAGCACAAGGCCCTGAAGGAGCACCTGGCGAAACTGGGGGCAGTTGCCGTAGCGTTTTCCGGCGGTGTGGACTCCACCCTGCTGCTGAGCGCTGCCGCCGACGCGCTAGGCGACAACGCCGTTGCCATCACCGCTCGCGCGCAGATGATTCCCGCGCGAGAGATCCGCGAAGCAAGCGATTTTTGCACCGAACGCAGCATCCGCCACGTGGTGATGGACATTGACGCCTTGTCCATACCAGGCTTCGCGGAGAACCCCGTAGACCGATGCTACTTTTGCAAAAGCGCATTGTTCGCCCGCATCATGGACCAGGCGGCGCATCTAGGAATACCATACGTAGTCGAAGGCACCAATACCAGCGACCTAGGCGATTACCGCCCCGGGCTCAAAGCGCTTGGCGAGTTAAAGGTGGACAGCCCATTGCTGGTTGCAGGCTTATCGAAAGCCGATGTTCGCGCCCTGTCCCGCAAGCTCGGCCTTCCAACCTGGGACAAACCTTCTTACGCGTGCCTTGCAAGCCGCATCCCCTATAACGAGACCATCACCGCCGAAAAGCTTCGATCCGTCGAATGCGCTGAAGATGCCCTGATGAATGCAGGATTTCATCAGGTCCGTTGTCGCGCACATGGGAACCTTGCACGTATCGAGGCGGCCCCCGAACAGCGAGCAGCGCTTATGGACGCGCTGATATCCACCGATCTGTCCGAGCGCATACACGATGCAGGGTTTGCCTACGTGACCATCGACGCCGACGGTTATCGCACCGGCAGCCTGAACCAAAACGTTTCCGAATAGACCGGATACGGCGGCAACGCTGCAGGGCCGCAAGGCTGCAAGCTGCCGCCCATACGCAACATCCCCCGCCCTGCGCAAGCCGCAAACCGCCACCGCTAAGCGCGGCATGCGATCTGCCCCGCGCGAATTACCGGTGCAGGCAAGCGCTACGCAGCCGCTGCCGCTATCACCCGCACCGCAGCATGCGAGGCATGCTTGCTTTGCCAGCGCCCCGCGCCGGCAAAGCAAGCCACCGCAATCGCCCTATCAACCCACGATCGACGAACAACCGCAGCTTTACGACCTGCGCGAGCTGCCGTACGCCGCGTTCTTGCGATTGCCGAATGCGCTGCCCTTGCGCGCGCTTTTCTTCAGGTCCTTGAGCACATCCGCCTCGCTTTCGCCTTCCACGCCGGCGCGCAGGCGCACCACCTCGTCTCGCAACCGCGCCGCCTCCTCGAAGTCCATATTGCGCGACGCTTCCGCCATGTCCTCCTCCATGCTGGAGATGACGCGCAGCACCTCTTCGCGCGATAGCTCGGCAAGCTGCATGTTCACCTGCTCGGACGACACGTCGCCCATTTCCCCATGCACGTAGCTCATGATGTCGACGACCGCTTTCGTGACCGTTTTGGGCGTGATGCCGTGCTCTTCGTTATATTCCATCTGGATACTGCGACGACGGCGCGTCTCGGTGATGGCCAGGTCCATGGAATCGGTTGTCTTATCGGCATACATGATTACCTGGCCGTTCGCGTTGCGCGCCGCACGCCCGATGGTTTGGATCAGGCTGCGCTGGTTTCGCAGGAAGCCTTCCTTGTCGGCATCGAGGATGGCGACCAACGTCACTTCAGGCAAGTCCAGGCCCTCGCGCAACAGGTTGATTCCCACCAGCACGTCGAACTTGCCCAAACGCAGATCACGCAGGATGTCCACGCGTTCAAGCGTGCCTATATCGCTATGCATGTAGCGGGCGCGTATACCGCGGTCCAGAAGATGATCGGTCAAGTCCTCGGCCATCTTCTTGGTAAGCGTGGTTATAAGCACGCGCTCGTTGCGGTCGGCGCGCTCCTTCGCCTCGTCGATGATGTCGTCGATCTGGCTTGCACTGCCGCGCACGATGATCTCGGGGTCCAACAAGCCGGTTGGACGGATGATCTGTTCCACCTGCTGCTGGCTGACCTTCAGCTCATAATCGCCGGGCGTTGCCGATACGTAAACGAACTGCGGCACGCGCTCCTCGAACTCGTCGAAACGCAACGGGCGGTTATCCAAGCAGCTAGGCAGCCTGAACCCGTGCTCGGTCAGGGTGATTTTGCGGCTGCGGTCTCCTTCATGCATGCCGCGGATTTGAGGCACCGTCACATGGCTCTCGTCGATGATGCACAGAAAATCGTCCGGGAAGTAATCGATCAGCGTATACGGAGGCTCTCCGGGCTCACGCCCATCAAGATGTCGCGAGTAGTTCTCGATGCCGCTGCAAAACCCCATGGTTTCCAGCATCTCAAGATCGTAGTTCACGCGCATCTCCAGCCGCTGAGCCTCAAGCAGCTTGCCCTCTTCCTTGAACTGCTGCAAGCGCCCGCGCAGCTCCTCTTGGATGGTTTGGATAGCGTGCTCCATCTTGGGGCGCGCCGTCACGTAATGGGAGGCCGGCCAGATGGGCAGCGCCTCGTAGGTTTGTAAAACCTCGCCCGTGACGTTGTCTATCTCCGAGATCTCCTCTATCTCATCGCCCCAGAATTCCACGCGCACCGGATTGTCGGCATACGGCGGGAACACGTCCAGATTGTCTCCACGCACGCGGAACGTGCCGCGCTTCAGCTCATAATCGTTACGATCGTATTGGATATCGATAAGGTCATGGATCATCTGGTCGCGATCTGTCTCTTTTTGCTTGTCAACGAACACCGCCATGCCCGCATAAACCATAGGGCTGCGTATACGTTAGATGCAGCTTACCGAAGCAACCACGATAACATCGCGCCTGGACAGCAGTGCGCTAGTGGCCGCATGACGCAGCTTCTCAACCTCTTCGTTGATGGAGGCATCCTTTTCGATGAACGTGTCCGACGAGGGCACGTACGCCTCTGGCTGATAGTAATCGTAGTAGCTGACGAAATACACCACCGCGTTATCGGGGAAGAACTCCTTCAGCTCGCCTGCAAGCTGGGCGGCAAGCGTCTTGTTCGGTGCCATGACAAGCGTAGGCCTCTGCACCGCTTCGATGGTTTTCGCCATGGTAAACGTTTTGCCCGAGCCAGTGACGCCTAGCAGCGTTTGATAACGCAGCCCGTCCTCAACACCCTGGGCCAGCTTTTCGATCGCCTGCGGTTGATCGCCTGAAGGCTCATATGGGCTGACCACCCGAAACGGCGTGTTCGCAAGGCGCACTTCGGGCAGCTTGCCCTCCATTGCCATACCCTCGATGTTCTTCAGATGGCTGCTCATATGCAATCACGTCCTCCGCAGGCGCTTCCCTTCGATCAGTGCTCGAAGTCTAGCACGCCTAATAGAAAAGAACAAGTGTACGTTTTTCGGTTTGCGAATACAGGTAACGCAAAAGCCCCTGCCGCACAGGGCACCGGATCGAAATCGGGTGCGCAGCGCCGCAGGGGCCCACGATGCTCACGCCTGTGCGCTTATCGCACAATCGCGCTAGTCAAGCGTTTTGCTGTATTCGCGCCACCACTGCTCGACATGCTCGCGCAGCTGCTCGGGCGTGCCGTCGTTGTTAAACACCACATCGGCTTGCTCGATACGATCTGCATCGCCGATTTGACGCGCGATGCGGCGGCGCACATCCTCCTCATCCCAACCGCTTGCGACGGCACGGGCGATGCGGTCATCAAGCGGAGCGAGCACGGCGATGACCACATCGGCGCCGTTTGCCATGGACACCTGGCGGTTCTTGAAGACGGAGTACTCGACCACCACGGCTTTGTTTCCCTGGCGCTCAAGCTCGTCGAGCTGGTCGGTGAACGCCTCCTCGATGCGCGGCATGGTGATGCGGTTGAGCTTGCGCGTCTCCGCCGGCGTGGCGAAAGCCTTCGCCGCCACCTTCGAACGCACGATCTGGCCGTCAGAGCCCAGGATATCGGCACCGAACGCCTCTACCAGATCGGCCTTGACCGTATCCCACAGCAGCACGTCGTGCCCGACCTTGTCAAGATCGATAAACGGGACGCCCTGCTCGGCCAGAACCTTGCGGGCCGTCGATTTGCCGGCGCCCATGCCGCCGATGACGAACAGTTTCTTCATACCCATGCCTGCCTCCTTTGTCGGCATCGCCACGTTCCCTTCACGCATATCTTCATACTATGATACACGCACCGCACGGCCGAAGAGCACGGCACATGCCATCATTTGCCGACAGGTTACGGTAGGCGGCACTGGTATACTGGGGCGATGTGCTGCGGATCAAGGGAGCGCAGCAGATGAGAAGGGAAGCATCATGCCGGAAACGCCGGCTGGGAGCCACACACGCAATCGTTCGCGAAGCGACTACGCGGCCCCCGCACACAACACGTACGCTCAACAACGTTCCGGCACGCACGGCCACGCCGCAAGCGGTTCATCCGCCTCATCGCGCTCTACCCATCGCGCAAGCACTGCAACGGGCAGCCGTCACGACGGCGCATCGTCGCGCAGCGCAAGCGCACCTCGGAACCCGGAACAACCCCAGCGCAAGAAATCGCGCTATATCCCCGCCCTCGACGGCCTGCGCGCGCTTGCCGTGCTCGGCGTCATCGCCTATCACATGGGCATGGCCTGGATGCCCGGCGGCCTGCTCGGCGTCACCGTGTTCTTCGTGCTGTCAGGCTACCTCATCACCAGCCTGCTGCTTATCGAATGGGATTCCACGGGTACCATCAACTTGCCCCAATTCTGGCTGCGCCGCGTGAAACGCCTGTTCCCTGCCATCGCCTTCGTCATCATATGCACCGCCGTGCTCTGCACGCTGTTCGACCACAGCCTGCTCACGAAGCTGCGCGAGGACATGTGGGCTGCGCTTTGCTGGGTTACCAACTGGTGGTACATCCTGCGCGACGTGTCCTACTTCGACGCACTGGGCGCCCCCAGCCCCGTCACCCATTTCTGGTCGCTTGCCATCGAGGAGCAGTTCTACGTGGTTTGGCCCGTAGTCCTCATCCTTGCGCACAAGTTCGGCGTGAAGCGCAGCCATATGCGCAACGCCACCTTCGTACTCGCACTGGCATCCGCGCTTGAGATGGCACTTCTGTTCAATCCCGATGCCGACCCCTCGCGCGTGTACTACGGAACCGACACCCGCGCATTCAGCCTGCTCATCGGCGCATGGCTTGCGTTCGTATGGCCGTCGAACCAGCTTGGCGCGAATAACGAGATCCATCTGGACCGCAACGTGCGGCTGGCGCTCGACGCCGTGGGCGGCATCGCGCTCATAGGCTTGGTGGCCATGATGGCGGGCATCGAGGGAACATCGGCGTTCATGTATCGCGGCGGTATCTTGCTCGCCTCCGTGATCACCATGGTCATCATCGCCGTCATCGTGCACCCGTCAAGCCTGTTGGCGAAGGTCTTCGCCGCAAAGCCGCTCGTATGGATCGGCCTGCACTCCTACGGCATGTACCTGTGGCACTACCCCATCCTTCTGCTTATGAACCCGCGCAGCAACATCGACGGCACCCCGTGGTGGATGTACCTGGTGGAGCTTGCCGTCATCTTCGGCATCTCATGGTTCTCCTATAAGTTCGTGGAAGACCCCATCCGCCATGGCGCCATCGGGAAGTTCGTGGGCAACGTGCGCAGCGGGCAGATTCTGCTTGTCGACTGGCTTCGCACCCACGCCCTGCCCACGACGGCTGCCTCCTTGCTCACCATCATCTGCATCGGCGGGCTGATCTTCGTCCCCGACACCTCCGCACTTGAAGGCGGCGATCTGCTGAAGGACGAATCGGCGCATGTTGCAGGCTTGCCCGCAGACGCATCGGGCACCTCCGCTGCAGCCGAGAAACCCAAGCTCGACGTGCTTATGATCGGCGACTCGGTATCGGTGCGCGCCATCCCCAACTTCACCGAAACGTTCCCCTACGGCGCCATCGATGCCGCCGTGAACCGCCAGCTCACCGTTGGCCAGGAGGTCTACCGCTCCTATGCCGAGCAGGACATCGTCGGCGACGTAGTGGTGTTCGCCCTGGGAACGAACGGGCAGGTCACCGACGAACAGCTGGACGACCTGCTTGGCGTGGTGGGCACCGACAAGCACGTGTTCTTCGTGAACACCCGCAGCCCGCAAAGCTGGATGGCGGAGACGAACGCTGCGCTCGATCGCGCTGCCGAGCGTTACAGCAACGTGCAGGTCATCGATTGGTACGACCTGAGCGCCTCTCACGGCACCTGGTTCGATGGCGACGGCACGCACTTGTCCTCGGAAGGCGCGCAGGCTTATATCGACATGGTTCACGAAGCCATCGGAAGTCTTCTGCCTGAACACAAGGAGGGCGACCAGGTAGCGCATGCCGAAACGCCTATGGAGGCCGCTACCTCAAAGGCCATCGCAGCCCAGCAGGCAGCCGTGGCCTCCATTGCCACCAACATAGCCAGCAGCCTTGGGGAGCACCCGCAGGAATAGACGCATCCTGACAAACGAGCGTGCGAACCGAACGATGTCGGGCCGCAATCGTATGCGAATCAACGCATCACGATTGCGGCCCGATTTGCGTTGAGCGGAAAGCGCTGATGATAGGGCCCCTTACGCACGCCTCCTGCTTGATTCATGCTCATCGCAACCTTTTTTCCGACTCTTAAGGTTTCCAATATCCGTAAACGATGAAGTCGCGTGAAAAAACGACTATGCTGTAGCTTTGCCGGCATTACTCGCGCCTAGGCGAAGGATGCCTATTGCCGCGGAAAATATGGCATAACGCTACAGCATCAACCGAATACCTTGCACCCTGCAGTCCCAGCCTTGGGAATCCTTCGGCAGCCCTCAGACGCAACAAGGCCCCCGGCGTATGCCGGGGGCCTTGCGGATGCTAAGCGATTGCTTGAAGCTTAGGTCAGCTTATTCAGCCTGCTCCTCAGCGGGCTTGTCAGCCTTCTTCTCGCGCTTCTTAGCCGGCTTCTCCTCAACCTGGATGGACTCGTCCACGGGAATCTCGAAGCCCATCTCAGCAGCAGCAGCCTTCATGGACAGGCTGATGCGACGACGGTCGGGGTTGATCTCCATGACCTTGACCTTGACCATGTCGCCGGGCTTGACGACCTGAGCAGGCGTGTCGATGTGGCGCATGGCCATCTCGGAGATGTGCACCAGACCCTCGATGGACTGGCCCAGCTCAACGAAGGCGCCGAACGGAACGGTCTTGGTGACCTTGCCGTCGACGATGGAGCCGACCGGGTAGCTCTCGACCAGCTTAATCCACGGATCCTCGGTGGTCTGCTTCAGACCCAGGGAGATGCGCTCGCGCTGCAGATCGACGTCCAGAACCTCGACCTCGACCTCGTCGCCGACCTTGACGACCTCGGACGGATGGTTGACGTGGTTCCAGGACAGCTCGGAGATGTGGACCAGACCGTCGATGCCGCCCAGGTCAACGAAGGCGCCGAAGTCGACGATGCTGGAAACCGTGCCCTTGAGGCGCATGCCCTTGGACAGCTTGGAGAGGATCTCAGCGCGCTCGTTCTTGCGGCCTTCCTCAAGCAGCACGCGACGGGACAGGACAACGTTGTTGCGGTTGCGGTCCATCTCGATGACGCGGGCCTCGATCTCGGTGTGCAGGTACATGTCCAGGTCCTTGACGCGACGCAGGTCGACCAAAGACGCAGGCAGGAAGCCGCGCAGGCCGATGTCCAGGATCAGGCCGCCCTTGACAACCTCGATAACCTCGCCGGTGACGGTCTCGCCAGCCTTGAACTTCTCCTCAACGCTGATCCAGGCGCGCTCGTACTCGGCACGCTTCTTGGACAGGATCAGACGGCCGTCCTTGTCCTCCTTCTGCAGGACCAGAGCCTCGATCTCGTCGCCGAGGCTGACGATCTCGGACGGATCGGCGTCCTTGCGGATGGACAGCTCGCGGACGGGCACAACGCCCTCGGACTTGAATCCGATGTCCACCAGCACCTCGTCATGCTCGATCTTGACAACCGTGCCGTTGACCAGGTCGCCCTCGTCGAACTCGGTCAGCGTGCCGTCGATCATCTGATTCATCTGATCGTCGGAGATGTCCTCGAAGTCGATGACGGACGTGTTCTTGATGTCGGTCAAAACGGACCCCTTCCATACTTTGCCGGGGACCCTTCGTCATGAATGATTGCTACATAAACCATGTTCGCTTGCAGGAGATGCTCCCTTTTAGCAGTGCAACAAACATGTCTCGGGGGCCTACATTACCAATGCTTACAGGACCTTCCCATAAGCCAATCGAGTATACCACGCGCAACGCGCCATCCAAACCGTGATTTTCAACAGCTTTCCGCCCTGCACGATTTCTACGCGGAACGGGAAGCCGCTCGATTTGTCCCGCACCCGCAACCTTGCGCCCTGGCCGCGAACCAGCCGCAACGATCGCCTGTCTTGCGACCCATGCCCTCTAGCACGCAGGTCGGGCACGCATCAACGCGCGCCGCTATTCCCCGTTCTTGTCGCGGCAATCGGGGCACACGCCCGAAAACGCCAGATCAAAACCCGTTACCTTGAAGCCATAGTCGTTCACGATGCGAGCAAGGGGATCAACCCCCTCCGTTTCGATATCGAAAACGCCGCCGCAACGGCTGCACTTCGCATGAAAATGGTCGTCGCAGCGGAAATCATAGCGGTCTGCCGCATTTGGCACGGGGATGCGCAAGACCTCCCCGCGATCCGACAACACGCTCAAGTTGCGGTACACGGTGGCGCGGGACACGTTGGGGTGATCGCGATGAACCACGTCGTATATGTCCGCCGACGTCGGGTGATTGTGCAGCGAGCGCACCGCATCGAGCACCACCGCACGCTGTTTGGTGTTGCGCGAGCCGCGCGGGCTCTGAACCTGTTCGTTCGCAGTCATCGCGTTGCTCCTATCTCTTTACTGGTTTTTTCTTAATAGGATTTTATCTCGGTAGCATATCAGGCGCAATCCGCTCACAACCATTCCATCGGCCTTCGCCAGGGTTCGCACATACGCATATAGGAAGACCTCCCGATTCCCGTTTCCGGGAAATGGGAGGTCTTCAAACTCCTTATGGGCACATCGCGGTCGCACCTAGCTCG
>CALEWN010000332.1 GCA_937925385.1 uncultured Senegalimassilia sp. | reverse complement strand
ATGCTCGAGGAGAAGGGCAAGGAGATCGGCCATCCGATCTACCTGATCAGCGACGAGCCGTATCGCGAGATCACCTACGGCGTGGAGGTTCCCTACGTTCCCACCATCTATCCCCGCACGTTGGTGTGCTATTCGTATTCCAAGGCGCTCAGCCTGCCGGGCGAGCGTGTCGGCTACGTGTACGTTTCCGACACCATGGACGCCGAAGAGGCGGACCGTGTGTTCTTCGCCGTTGCCGGCGCGGGCCGTGCGCATGGCTATATCTGCGCGCCGGTGCTGTTCCAGCGCGTTGCCGCTGCGTGCGTCGACGAGCCGTCCGACGTGGAGGCCTACGCCACCAACCGCTGCATCCTCACCGAAGCCCTGGACGAGATGGGCTATGAGTACGTGCAGCCCGATGGCGCGTTTTACCTGTGGGTGCGTGCGCTGGAGCCTGATGCCCAGGCGTTCAGCGACCGCGCGAAGCAGCACGAGCTGCTCATCGTGCCTTCCGACAGCTTCGGCTGCCCGGGCTGGGTGCGCATGAGCTACTGCATCGCCCGCGAGACCATCGAGAACAGCCTGCCGGCCTTGAAGGCGCTCAAGGAGTCCTACGACGCCGAGTAGCGTTTGCTTGATGTGCCGTTGAAGCGCGAGCCCGGGGTATGCCCCGCTCGCGCTTTTTGCGCTTGGTGCTCTATGCCCACGCTTTCGCGAGTGCGCTGGCGACGGCAGAGGTTTCTTCGGCAGAGACGCTGTCGCTTCGCAGGATAAAGCGCGCGGGGAAGGTTGTGCTCATCGCGTCCGTCTTCGTCGCGGTGCCGGCAAAGTTTGACAGCGGGGCGATGCGGATGCCGGCGGCTTCGGCCGCGACGGCAAGTTCGCGCTCGCTGCGTTCGCTTTCCAGCTGCATGATGAAATGCAGGCCGTCGTTGAGCCCGGCGAACGCGACGCGTCCTCCGAAGGCTTCGCGTAAGGCGTTGACCAGGGCGTCCTGCGTTTTACGCGCGTGGGTGCGCATGCGGTTCACGTGGCGGTCGTAATGTCCCTGCTCGATGAAGCGCGCCAATGCCAGTTGGTCGAGCGGGCTGACGGTGTTCGCGTAGAAGCCGAGCTGCTTGCGGAATCGTTGCGCCAGCTGCGGCGGCAGCACCAGGTATGCCATGCGAAAGGCAGCGCCCAGGCTTTTGGCGAACGAGTTGAGGTACAGCACGCGTTCGGCGGCATCGATGCCGAACAGCGAGGGGATGGGTCGCCCGGCCATGCGGAACTCCGAGTCGTAGTCGTCCTCGATTAGGTAGCGGTCTCCTTCGCGCGCCCAGTTCAAAAGCTCGCGGCGTCGGGCTGCCGTAGTGACGATCCCGGTGGGGAACTGGTGCGATGGCATGATGTGGGCGACCGACGCGCCGGAAGCTTCCAGCGCGGCGATGTCGATGCCGGAATCGTCAAGCCCGATATGCGTCACCTGCGCATCCTGTTGCTCGTACATGCGCGTGAGCAGGGGATATCCCGGGTCTTCCACCGCGTAGCGCCTGGTGCGCCCCAGCAGTTGCACGAGCAGCTGGTACAGCGTTTGCGATCCTGCACCTATGACGACTTGGTCGGGCGACACGTCCATCCCGCGATACTGTCGCAGGCGGTCGGCGATGGCGCTTCGAAGCTCGGGCGAGCCCGCTGCGGAAGCGGCTTCGGCCAGCGATGCCGCTGATTCGTCCGAGAGCGTTCGTCGGACGGCTTTCGCCCAAGCGGAGTAGGGGAGCATGGTGGTCGCCAGCGTGCTGTGCGCGAAATCCGCAAGCAGCGGCGCATCGGACGGGGTGTTTTGCGGGCAGGGTGCGGTGGCGCCGTCGATCGTCGGGACGAAGTCGGCATCGGATGGCAGAGCGGTCGGATCGGCGGTCGGCCGATATTCGGTTGAGCTTTTCGGGCGCTCTCCATCTTGCGAAACGGGCTGCGGGCCGTTCGGGTTTGCGGCGTGATTCTCACGCCCCCTGCTGGTTGCGGTCGCCTTTGCCGCTTCGGCCCGGCGTCGCGCGCTTCTCTGCTCCTCGATCTGGGCGGCAGGTGCAAGGTCGCATGCGTAGTAACCGCAGCGCTCGCGCGAGCGGATGTAGCCTTCGGCGGCAAGCTGGTCGTATGCGGCCTCGATGGTGATTAGGCTGACCCCCAGCTGCTTCGCCAGTGCGCGTTTCGACGGCAATTTCTGTCCGGGTTCGACTTTCCCATGCGCGATGTCATGACGGATGCAACGATACAGGTATTCGTAAAGGCTCAGGTCACCGCGCGATTCCATATCATAGAAGAACACTTGTTCGCCATCGCTTTCCCCGATTGTTTCACGTGGAACATCTGGTCATATAAAAAGAAACAGTTTTGGGGATACTACCATAACCAGATGAAGCGTAACCTTCGGGCATTCACATTCTCAGAGAAGGAGTAGGAAATGACCGAGCCTCAAACCGCCGAAGAGCGCGTTGCCCTGAACCGCCAGCTTGCCCAGATGCTGAAGGGTGGCGTCATCATGGACGTCACCACGCCTGAGCAGGCGCATATCGCCGAGCAGGCGGGTGCTTGCGCCGTCATGGCGCTTGAGCGCATCCCCGCCGACATCCGCGCCGCCGGCGGCGTGTCCCGCATGAGCGACCCGAAGATGATCAAGGGCATCCAGGAGGCCGTGTCCATCCCGGTTATGGCCAAGTGCCGCATCGGCCACTTCGTGGAGGCCCAGGTACTGCAGGCCATCGACATCGATTACATCGACGAGTCCGAGGTGCTGTCCCCGGCCGACGACACGTACCACATCGACAAGACCCAGTTCAACGTGCCGTTCGTCTGCGGCGCCCGCGACCTGGGCGAGGCGCTGCGCCGCATCGCCGAGGGTGCCACGATGATCCGCACCAAAGGCGAGCCCGGCACGGGCGACGTGGTGCAGGCCGTGCGCCACATGCGCATGATGAACGCCGAGATCCGCCGCATCCAGAACCTGCGCGCCGATGAGCTGTTCGAGGCCGCTAAGCAGCTCCAGGTGCCCGTTGAGCTGGTGAAGTACGTGCACGAGAACGGCAAGCTGCCCGTCGTGAACTTCGCCGCCGGCGGCGTCGCCACTCCGGCCGACGCTGCGCTCATGATGCAGCTGGGCGCCGAGGGCGTGTTCGTGGGCTCCGGCATCTTCAAGTCCGGCAACCCCGAGAAGCGCGCGCAGGCCATCGTGAAGGCCGTGGCGAACTACACCGACGCCAAGCTCATCGCCGAGCTGTCCGAGGACCTGGGCGAGGCCATGGTCGGCATCAACGAGAGCGAGATTGCCCTCCTGATGGCAGAGCGCGGGAAATAATGAAAAAAATCGCTGTTTTGGCTGTTCAGGGGGCATTTATCGAGCATGAGCGCGCGCTGGCGAAGCTGGGTTGCGAATGCATCGAGCTTCGCCAGGGGCCCGATGTCGAACAGCCCTACGATGCCCTGGTGCTGCCCGGGGGCGAGAGCACGGCGCAGGCGAAAATGTTGCGCGAGCTGGGCATGCTTGACATGTTGAAGTCTCGCGTGGCCGCCGGCATGCCGGTGTTGGGCACGTGCGCGGGTCTGATCTTGCTGGCGCAAAACGTCGAAGAAGGCGTTCCCGCCGCCGGCGATCCGAACGGCCCCGTTGCCGCAGGCGCAACCGCGCCGGGCGCCATCGGAACGCTGCCGGTGACGGTTCGTCGCAACGCGTACGGCCGCCAGCTGGGTAGCTTCCGCACCGCTGCTCCCTGCGCCGGCCTGCCTGGCGTGCCGGATGGCGAAACCGCCGATATCCCCATGACGTTCATCCGCGCCCCGTTTATCAAAGCGGTATCTGAAGATGTCAAGGTGCTTGCCACTGTGGATGACCGCATCGTCGCCGTTCGCTACGAGAATCAGCTGGGCGTGTCGTTCCATCCTGAATTGGATGATGACCTGCGTATCCACGAACTGCTCGTCAGCCTGATCTAGCTATTTGCGGCGCCTCCTTCGCTGGTAGCGTCCGCCTTGGGCCTGGTTGCCGCCCTTTATGCGTGCGGCAACCAGGGCAAGCGCGGCTAATGCGGCGGCGCCAAGAAGCTGCGTTGTCGGCAGTGCTGTCCAATCTCCGGTTTCTGCCAATTTGCTCGCAGCTTTTTTGGACGTTTTGCCCTCTTTCGGCTCTTCGGCATCCTTTTCCAGCCCGTCATCGCCCTCCTTCTCAATGGGGCGATTCGTCACCGTTCTCGAAATGACCGATGGCTCGGAGGGGCCATGGTTGATCTCGATTGTCTCGCTGACCAGGTCGTATCCTTCGTTCGTATCGCATGGTAGCTCTTCTAGCAGGTATCGCCCGTAGGGCAGCGCCGCAAGGTCGTCGTTCGGTGCAGCGGCATTGCCGTCGCTGCCGCGACCGAACCATATGCCCGCCGTCAGGTCCATATCGCTTACGGCTATGCGCTCCGCCTCCAACAGGCGATCGTTGTCGTTGGTGCTTTCCGTATGCCTGGCATGGCGACTCTCGGTGGATGCATGCCCGTCTTCATCGCACACCAGCACATGCTTCTCGCCGGTTGCAAGGTTGGTGAGGGAAAACGCCACCTGCAAAGGCTTGTTATCGCCTTCCCTGACCTTGAATAGCTCTAAATCGTTTCGAATCACCTGGTTGGAGAACGAAAGCGGGTTTCCGTTCGCATCTGCTTCGGCGAGCTCTCCTGCTGCGTGCACTTCTACGGTCCTAGGACTCCCATCCGACAAGAGATAGCCGTTGGATGCTGCGATCTCGCGAATGGAATAGGTGCCGAACGGCAAGGCATCGGCGCCGGTTTGCGCTCGGTGCTCCCTGCGCTCTTCATCCCACTGCGCCTCGATTACGGTGACGACCTGCCCGGGAGCGCTCCATTTCCCGTTAACGTTCACGCTATTGGGTGAAGCGTTGACGATTTCGAAAAGCACGCCATCAAGGGTGGGCGCCCATGCAAGCTCTTCATTGCCGCCCATTGCCGCAGCGTTATGCAGCTCGGCATCCGTTTTCGACACGGCTATGCCGCCGCGGAGAACATTCTCGTGCACGACAACGCTCTGATCGACGCTTTCTCCCGAAGTAAAGGAGACGGTGCAGTCGTGTTCGCCCTCTCCCGTGGCCGTTACCGTGACGATGGCGGTTCCTGGATGCTTCTCATAACCCTGTGGTGCTTTCGTTTCCTCGATGGTGTAGACGCCTATGGGAAGCGCGCAAAACCCCATGGAATCGCGGGGAAGCTCGTCGCCGCCTACGTGGTAACGCTCCATGCTCGTTGCATCGGATAGGTGCACCTCGCCAAGCTCATCAGTACGAAATTCCCAGGTGAACAGGGGGTTCGTTGCAACGTTGCCATCGCCTTCGCTTGGGGGCGATTCCAATTGCGCGAAATATCGCACGGTGAACACCGCTCCTGCCAGGCTTGCGTCTCCCTGTGGTGCGGCGGATCGGCTGTCCGCGTCCAGCTTTCGCAACAACACGTCGAGCCTTGCCGTTTGAGGCGTGTTCTCGACTTTCCCGCCATTTACCTGGGCCGTTTGGCGGTCCTTGACCTCCACGGGGTAGACGTTGGCGCTTGCCGCCATATGCAAGGGGGCTTGCAGCTCGCGAACCCAGTAGGTGCCTGTCGGCAGTGCGTCGGCTTTTGTCCGTCCCTCCGCGTCGCAAACAAGGGCGCGCGCCAGGTCGCTGCAGGTCTCATCGCGGAAGATGCCGAACTTCGCTCCTTCCAGGGAATACAGGGGGTTTCCCTCGGTTATGCGCGGTTGAGAGGAGACCTTCGTCAGCTCAAGCGACCCCTGGGCCGTATAGGTGAACGACACCACGCACTGGGTGGCGTTGCCGGTGGAGATTTGGAAGGTCGAGAACGTTGCGGGGACTTCGGCCGTCCTCTCGGCTATGCGGCGGCCGGTCGCCGCGGCGTTTATAAGCGCGCCGTGAGAGTCGAACCCGATGACCTGGTGTTGCGCCCAGGATCGGAAGGACTCGCTGCATCCGTACAACGCCGAGGCGCTGCTGGACGAGTACGTGTCCGAAAGCAGGATATGCGTGAGCGCGGCGTAGCGAGCGTCGGTCATTTCCCCGCCATCGTACCAGGTGGAAGGCCATAGCGTCTTGTCGAACCCGGGGCTGCCGTACCCGAACCACAGGTCCGCGGCGGCTTCGGCGCTTCTGCCGCTCGGGGCGTTGATAGGGGCTTTCGCATACGGTCCTGACCGAGGGGTGGCAAGCATGGGCGTGGCGCAATATGCGGCGTTTCCGTCGACGCTCATCCATGTAGTGTTGTAGCCGGCGTAGTCGATTCGGGCTCCTACCAGCAAATGTCCGACTTCGCTTTCGGCGAAGGCGGGAACCGGCGGCGATTCGGCGGCGATTCCGCATGCGAGCAAGATGGCGATCAGGGTGAATCGGAGCGCCGATACGATGCGGCGATGTTGTGGCGCATGCGGATGGGGGATTGACTGCCCTTCAGGGCATTTCGGATGGCTCGCTCCCTGGCTTTTCGGCAGTATTCGGATTCGTGCTCGCGACAGCGCCCTGCCGCAATCGCCTTCGTGAGGTGTTTTCGATACGCAAGCTGCAAAGCCCGTTCCCATGGCGCCTCCTTGGTTCGCTAGGTGTTTAACGAACTAGCATACCGACGCGAACTTGCAGAACCCTTGTCGGGAGCGCCGCGCGTTGTCGTTGAAACCTTGCGCCGCAATCGGCCTTGATACCGGCTCAAACCCGCAGCATGGTTGTCGAAACCTTGCAGATTCGTATCGCGAATCCGCCCGATGCGGCGCGACGGGATTGTAGTTGTCTGCTTTCGCTGATCCCTGCGCATTTATGCATGGGACGTTTCGCGAAGCAGGGCGCACGAATAGAAAGGCCTTGCCGATGTCGTCAATATCGGCAAGGCCTTTCTATTCGTGCTCGGTTATACGATATGGGCAAGACGGCTTGTGGTCTACGTATCTTCCCAGTTCAGGCGCTAAAACTCGCCATAGAAGGAACAGCCGCTGCGCCCGCTTTCCTTTGTGTGGTACATCGCATCGTCGGCGTCCTTGTAAATGTTGTCGCCGGGGCTGTGACGATCGGCGAACGCCGCGCCTGCGCTCAGCGATACCTGCGGCATGCCGTCTATGGGCTTCGACAGCTCCTTGTTCACGAAGTCGATCTTCTCTTGAACGACGTATTGCAAATCGCTGGTCACGTCCACCATGATCACGGCGAACTCGTCGCCGCCGATGCGGCACACGAAATCGGTGCTGCGGAACGCTACTTGCAGCAGGCTGGATACTCGTTTGAGCACCTGGTCTCCCACGGCGTGACCGAAGGTATCGTTGACGGATTTGAACTGGTCTACATCGGCCAAGATGAGTGCGAAATGATGCTTGCCGTCATCGTGGAGTTTCAGGGCCTTGTCGAAGGACCCGCGATTGAGAAGGTCGGTCAGCGGATCATGCTCTGCCTGATGCTTGACGATCATGTGCGTGGTCTCGTTTTCCGTGAACACACGGTTGTAGGTTTCCGCCAGCACTTGCAGCTCGCCCGCGCCCTGCACGGGAAACAGCTGGTTGGCCTTGATGCTGTTGCCGAAGCTCAGAAGGGGTTTCACGATGGTGCGACGGACGAGCGCGCAGATGACCAACGTCAGGGCGATATAGATCGCCACGCATGCCTCGATCGTGCCATAAATGCCATCGAATACGGAAGCGGCGCGGCTTTGGCTGCCGAGCGTGGCTTCGGTCACCTTGGCGATGCAATCGCTGGTGTTGCGGTTGATGGAATCCTTCGCTTCCTGGTACTTGGAATCCGAGACGAGGTTTTGCGCCTCGTAAATCATGCTGTCATGCGACGTGCGCGAATCCTCATCGCTGATCTGGCAAGATGCGATTTCCGGCCATGGTGAGGGGTCGATGTCGTTCGCCTCGCAGATCAAGCGCATGGCGTAGAACTCGGTGCTCATCAGCTCGTTCGACTCATCCATCGCGGTGCGCAGTGAATCATATGCGTCGGTTCCCTCGAATCGGCTTTTGAGGTCTGCAAAAGCCTCGTCGAACTCCTCGTTGCTGTTGGCCATGGAGAAGTAGTTGTCGATGTACTCCGGTTTGGCGGTCATGGTGACCAGGCGAACCTGCTCGGTCAGGTAATCCGACCTGTCCTGCATTTGCTGGGCATCGTTCTCGCAGGAGATGTATGCCTCGGTTGCCTGCTGCAGCACCTCGAACTGCGCCCGCCCCTGCCAAAACAGGATGGCGCATGCGATACCAAGCGCAAGTGTTATCGCAGTGTTCGCGAAGCTGACGGTCTGGACGTGGACCCTTCTCATGGCTTTTGCCCCCTCCTGCCGCCTCAGACGGCGTTTTCACAGCAGGTAATTATAGGGCTTATCGAGTGCATCGGTCAGCGTGAACAGGGGACGGAGGTGCGTTGATGGGGAGCCTACGGGAAAGAAAAGCGCTTTCGTGAACACGCCTCCGTCCCCTGTTCACCCGTCACAACCGTTGAATCAGGGTGTTTTTGGGCCAAAAAAGAAGGGACTCGAATATGAGCCCCTTCAACGCGTGCGGAGATGTAAAACCGCTCTACTTCTCGTGGTATTGCGGAATCTCGGTATTGTCGACCTCTTCCAGATTGTTGTCGTATACGTAGTGCTTTGTCTCGCGGGCGATGATGGCGGACAGGCCTAGGACTGCGATGCAGTTCGGGATGGCCATGAGCGCGTTCATCACGTCGGCCACGTTCCATACCACGGAGCTGAGGTTGGAGACCGCGGCGCTGCCGGCGGCATCGCCGACCATCATGCAGCCCCAGAACACGAACAGCAGGAACACGATGTAATAGGGCAGGACGGCCTTCTTGCCCAGCAGGTAGCTGATGGCGCGGTTGCCGTACTGGCTCCAGCCCAGGATGGTGGAGTACGCGAAGGTGACCAGGCCAATCAGCAGCACCAGGGGGCCGAACACGGGGATCTTCTCGAACGCGGCGGTCGCAAGGCCGGCGCCTGAGGAGATGGTACCGTTGGCGATGGCCGTGGAAAGCTCGGGGTTGGCCAGCAGCGTGGTCATGAGCATCAGGCCGGTGATGGCGCACACCACAACGGTATCCCAAAACGTGCCGGTCATGGAAACCAGCGCCTGACGTGCGGGGTTCTTCGTGGTGGCGGAGGAGGCGACCAGCGGGGCGGAACCCAGGCCGGACTCGTTGGAGAAGATGCCGCGCTTGAAGCCGAACTGCAGGGCCAGGGTGATGGTCGAGCCCACCGCGCCGCCGGCGGCGCCTGCGGGGGTGAAGGCGCCCACGATGATCTGGCGGATGGCCTCGCCCAGGAACTGGCCGTTCAGGCCGATGATGATCAGGCAGCACACCACGTAGAAGACGGCCATGACGGGGACCAGCTTCTCGCACACCTTGGAGATGGACTTGATGCCGCCCAGGATGACGATGGCCACGAGAGCAACCACCACGGCGCCGACCAGCCACTGCGGGATGGCCTTGCCGTCGATAAGCGAGGTGTTGTACAACGCGTCGGCCAGGGAGTTCGACTGCGTGGAGGCGCCGATGCCGAAGGCTGCCAACGAAGCGAACAGGGCGAACAGGATGGCCAGGATGCGGCCGGCCTTCTTGTTCTTGAAGCCGCGCTCAAGGGCGTACATGGCGCCGCCGAGCATCTTGCCGGAGTGGTCCTTCACGCGGTACTTCACGCCGATGAACACCTCGGAGTACTTCGTGGCGATGCCCAGGATGCCGGTGATCCACATCCAGAAGATGGCGCCCGGGCCGCCGAACAGAAGGCCCGTGCCCACGCCGACGATGTTGCCCGTACCGATGGTGGCGGCAAGGGCCGTGGTCAGCGCGCCGAATTGGGTGATGTCGCCGTCGGCGTTGGAGGGGTCATCCTTGGTGACGGACAGCTTGATGCCGGTGCCGATCTTGCGCTGAATGAAACCGGTGCGGATGGTCATGAAGATGTGCGTGCCCAGCAGCAGCAAAATCATGATGGGGCCCCACACGAAGCCATCGACGGCATCGATGACGTCAAGCGGGCTGGTAGCGGTGGCGATTCCCTCCGCAAGTCCGGTGAACGGCGTGATGAAGAACGATGTAAGGAAATCCTCCATGGCCTTTCCCTTTCCCTGTCGGGAAGAGCGCATGCGTTCAGGAGAACCGAAAGAGGAGGAGTCTCCCCAACGCATACTCTTTCCTCGCGAATATGACAGGGAAAACGCTACCGAAGCCAGTTTGCAGAATTGTTTCGATTTGGAACACGAACGCGTTGCGGCGTTAATTGCGCGTTATACGGCAGGGAAGGAAAGGGCGTGAGGGTTCGGCACCTATGACGTTCTGCTGGATGGCTGGTTCGCGCCGTTTGCGGCTCTGGAGGGGCTCAAGGGCGTGGTTCCCGAGGTCGAGGAAGGGGTTGAGGTCTAACCTTCGAAACGGCTAACATCTTTGTTGGTTCTGCTTGATCACGACGGGGAAGGGAATGAGATGGGGAAAACAGGTGTTTTCGGCAAACGCGCAGGTGTCGTAATCGCAGCTGCGGTGGCGATGTGCGTGCTGTGCGCTGGAATGGTGGGATGCGCCACGCAGAATTCCGGTAACGTGACGAGCGATCAGGACGAGAACAGCGCCGTTGAAAAGGCGACCATTACAACGCGCACGGTCACGTTCCCCGCCATATTCTTCCAAGATACGGCAGCTGAGGATGTGCAGGCAAACCTCCAAGATTGGGGATGCACCGACATCGTCGCCAACGAGGACGGCTCTTATACCGCGACCATGCCCATAGACAAGTACAACGAACTCGTGGATTCCTGGCACGATTCGACGGCGAAGCAGCTTGATGAGATGCCCAGCAGTGAAACCTGGTCAACCATCACAGCCGTTGACTACGATGAGCAGTTCGCCAAAGTGACCCTGACCACCAGCAACAGCCAGGTCGGACTCAGCGAAACTTTCGCCCCGTTGCAGGCGGGGCTGATCGCCTGCATGTACCAGCAGTTCGCGGGGCAGCCGGTCAGCTGCGTTGTGAGCATCGTCGACCAGAGCGGTGCGGAACTTGCCAGCACGACCTATCCGGACGCCCTCGATCAAGATACGCGTGATTCGGTCACGGCAAATTAACGGGGAGACCATAATGCACCGATCGAAGAAAGCGCATCGCGCTGCCTCTAGTCGCCATGCGCATGGTTCGCCTTCCATCGGCAAGCAAGGGAAGTGCCTTGCGCGAGCGCAATGCCCGCGAGAATGACCGCCACGCCCAGCCATTGCACGAGGCTTATGGGTTCATGCAACACGAAGAACGACACGGCCAAACCCGCCGGAAGCTCGGAAGCCGCCAGGACCGTGGACAAGCCGGCAGGCAGGTAGGGCGCACCGAGCCCAAAAAAGAGAACGGGAAGTGCCAGCCCGAAAAAGCCGGTTACCGCAGCGTACGGGGCAAGGCCGCCAACAAGCGCTCCGGATGCGAAGATGTCAGGACAGACAAGCGAAGAGAGTATAAGCGATCCAACACTCACGATGAGCCCTCGTTGCGCCGGAGGACAGGAAGCCTGCACCTTGCCGGAAAGCGTGATGAACGATGCGCAGCAGAGGGCTGCCAAGCACGCGCAGGCAAGTCCGACCGGGTTGTATTCGGCGATGCCTGTCTTGTAACAACCGCTCGCGAACACGGTCCCGAGCAGGATGATGGCGACCGCAACAAGCTCGAAAAGCCTTGGCAGTCGTTTCGAGAAGGCCGTCTGGATGACCAGACCAATCCAGGTGAACTGGAACAAAAGGGTCAACGACACCGAAACAGGAAGCATCGTCATGGAAAAACAGTAGAAGACGCTCGTGCCGCACGTCAGCATCCCAAGACCCATCAACTTCGCCAACATTGGCAGAGGGATCGAGACCCAGTCTTTTCCGTTGAACCGGCTGACGAGCAACAGGGCCATGAAGCACAGGACGGCGAAAAACATCTGACCAGCCACCATCTGAGGCCAACTGAACCCCGCAGCGAGCGCGAGCTTATACATCGTTGCGTTTGCTCCGTAGCACATTCCACCGACGAGCACTTCCAAAGAAGCAATGTGGCGATGGCGCTTCGTTCCCATCAGATGCGTCCTTTCCGATCAAGGGCAAAAGAACGCACGGCTCGCTCGAGTGCACGACGCGCAATCCATTGCCCAGATACGTGACAAAAAGAGACGGTCGTCTGGAAAAGGCCACGGGGTTTTTCAGTAATCGTGCAAAAGGCACGCTATATCGTCGCCAGGGCGCAGTCAACGCCAACCGGGAAAATTAAGCGCAGGGTAAGAATGACAATAAGCGCTTGCACGCACGTTTAGGAGGCGCGTACGCCGCTTCGTCATTCCTGGGAGCCCTTGTTCTCGCTCCAAAAGCGATCGAACGCGTCCATGAGATCCATGCGCGAATGGACATCCGCCTTGCGGTAGATGTTGTGGACGTGCGCCCGTACGGTCGATTCGGCTACGAAGAGTTTTTCTGCGGCGTACGAAGTGGTCCTCCCGGCAAGAAGGAGCGAAAGGACTTCGGACTCGCGCCTGGAAAGGCCGATGCTTTCCGCGAACTGATCGTAGAAATCCTCCTTGTGAACGCTCGCGTCGCGTTCCTCGCTTACAGCCTGGTCATCGGCGATCGAAACGAGCATCTGCCGATCGCGGTCGGTGAACACGAGCGTTGCTGTGCACAAAACGGCAAACAGCGCGAACACCGCCAAGACCGTGCCGGATCCCGTCGCTTCCATGGCGGGCTGCATGCCGTACCCGACAATCCAGCCCAGCAACATGCCGACCGAGCTCGCCAGCCGGGCGCGTGCAATCGCTTTCAAAAGGGAGGCGTTGTCCGCTTTGACGATGTTGCAGTAATCATTGTAGGCGAGCAGTTCGAAGATAAGGAAACCCATCGTGATGAGCGCTCCCGCGAGCAACGGCTGCGCGAAGCCGACGGCAAGCAGGGCAAAACCTCCGCCGAGCAACAGCGGCACCGTCCGGTACAGGCCGTAGGGCCGCGTGGGATCGTCCGCGAACTTGAGCGATACCGCGAACACACAGGCAAGAGCAATCGCGCATATCGGCTCCACGACGTAGCCAAACGCAAGTTCGTCGGAAAGGAAAAGGGCGATTCCAAGGTACAGGGCGAATGCGAACGAGTACAGGAACAGGCCGGCGGTCACGCGCGGCAAGAACCGGCTGAACCTGCCTGGCTCCTCCGCAGCGGCGGAGCATCCGCCGGCGGGCGAGGAGGCGCACTGGGAAACGGGCGTTCCATTCGGCGAAGCCGCCGGGCCGCGTCCAGGGACGGCATCTCCTTCAGAAAGGCTGCCTTCATAAAAGCGCTGCGACAGCACGAAGGCGATCAAAGACGTCAAAGGCAAGACCGTTCCGAAAAAGACCATCGCCGTATGCCCGAGCATCATCGATCCCAGGCTCACGACGGCTCCTGTGGCGTACGACGCAATGAGCAGCAGGAGCGTCTCACCAAGCTTCATGTAGCCGAAGAACGTGATCCAGCCCAGAAACAGACTCACCTCCGCAATGCCGGCGAAAACGGAGGAGACGGTCACAATCGCAGGCCCGCTAAAAAGGACCATGATAGGGGTCGTCGCTGCGCCAAGGATACAGGAGGCCGCGATGAACCACAGTCGAAGCTTTACATTCGCGATGCGATGCGAGAACAGGGCGAACACGACAAGAAACACGATGCGCGCGCACAACTCCGACATCTCGAACGGAACGCCGCCGATTCCATGCTGGGCGCCGAACAGAGGAGACGGAGAAAGGTTGACGAGGAACAGCCATCCCCAGAAAAAACCGAAACCAAGAAACCGCAAGGGGAAAAGCCCTGACTTTGCCAGCATCGACCCTCCTCTGCCTCGTACTCGCGCAGCCGTAATTCGCCTTCCGGAAATTGTATCCCAGCAGATGCCGGGCAGAGGCGTCAGGGTGGATGTTTCGGGGCATTGAAAACGATGACCTGGGAAAATGTAGAAAAATAAGCGTTTTGATGAATGCGTCCTGCCGTGGATTCGAACAAACTGGCGAATTATCAACGCCTCGTGGTGCCCCTTACAGTTAGTTGCAGCAGCGAAACGGAAAGGGGGGAATCGTGAAGCAAGAAGAGCTGTATTCCGGTGAACAAAGCTCCAATGCGCCGACGATCACGCGAAGGTCGGTCTTGGAAGGGGCGGCTGCGGCGGTTGTCCTGCTTGGCTTCGGAGGCACGGTGCGAGCGTTCGCTGGGGAAGAGGCGCCGCTGCGCCCACCGGGAGGACAGGACGAGGCGCGGCTCCAAGGGTCGTGCATCCGATGCGACCGGTGCCGCACCGTCTGCCCGACTAAGGCGATAGGGGTCGGCGCACTTGCTGACGGCGTCATGAACGTCCGCCTGCCTCAAATGGACTTTCGTTCAGGGTATTGCGACATGTGCGGTGGAGAGTTCCTGTGCGTCAAGGCCTGCCCGACGGGCGCGCTCGCATCGTTCAATCCCCACGCCGACAAAATCGGCGTGGCGGTGGTGGACGTCGAAGAGTGCCAACTGTACGGCGTCTCTGCAACATGCAATGCGCCTTGCGTCGATGCGTGCGAATACGAGGCTCTGTCGATCGACGAGAACGGCAGGCTTGTGGTCGACGAGTCGCGCTGCAATGGGTGCGGCGCGTGTGAGTTCGTGTGCCCGACGAGCGCGTACCGAACGTACTCGGGCTCAGGGAAGCGCGGCATCAATGTCGAGATGAAAGGGGCAGCCGATGTCTGAGGAAACGAAGCGCCAAAGCGCTTCGACGCCCACAATCGTGAAAGTGAGGAAGGCCGTTAGAACGGCCGTCCCCGTCGCGATCATCGCGTCTGTCGTGGCAGGCGTCGGACCAGGCACGCTCTGCAGCATGGGCTACGACGCCATCGCCTACATCTGCCCTCTCGGCGCGTTGGAATCCCTGCTCGGCGCGGGAGCGTGGGCTCCGCGCATGCTGATCGTGCTGGCCGTCGTGGTCGCCATCACGGCAGTGGTCGGCAAAGCGTTCTGCAGTTGGGCCTGCCCGGTGCCTCCCCTGTCCGACTTCCTCTCTTCAAAGAAGCGACGTCAAGCAGACCATGTCGAGCGCGCCGAGGCAGGAAAGCGAGCAGGAGAGCGTTGGAAGGCATGCCATGGCGGCTGCGCGAGCTGCGCCGCGTGCGCGGCACCTGCAAGTGGAGAGGCCTCTGCGAATGCGGAAAGCGTAGAGTCGAGCGCGGCCATACCGAGGATTGAGAAGAAAGGACGCCGCGGTATCAAGCTCGACGGACGCCACGTGGTCCTGGCGGGCGCCCTGTGCTCGTCGTTTCTTTGCGGGTTCCCGGTCTTTTGCCTGGTCTGTCCTATCGGGCTGACGTTCGCGACCGCCATAGCGATCAACCGTCTCGTCGGGTTCAACGAGCCGACGATCGGCCTG
>CALEWN010000331.1 GCA_937925385.1 uncultured Senegalimassilia sp. | reverse complement strand
CAACCCCGGCGACGTGGTGGTCATCCGCTACGAAGGTCCCGCCGGCGGCCCGGGCATGCGCGAGATGCTCACGCCTACCAGCGCCATCGTGGGCATGGGCCTTTCCAAGTCGGTGGCGCTGCTCACCGACGGCCGCTTCTCCGGCGCCTCCAAGGGCCCGTGCGTCGGCCTCGTCAGCCCCGAGGCCGCGGCCGGCGGCCCGATCGCGCTGATTCAGGACGGCGATCAGATCACCGTCGACATCGAGGGCGGCGCCATCACGCTGCACGTCGACGATGACGAGCTGGCGGCTCGCCGTGCGGCATTCGTCGCGCCGGCGCCCAAGCACAACCATGGCGTGCTGGCAAAGTACGCCAAGCTGGTTTCCTCCGCAGACAAGGGAGCGTATGTGTCATGAGCGAACGCAAGCAGGATAAGCACGCGTCCACCGCAGGCCAGCCTCGCGGTCTGGGCAGCAAAAACCCCAAACAGGGCGAAGAGATGATCGGTGCGCAGGCTGTTGTGGCCTCGCTTGAGGCCGAGGGCGTTGACCTGGTGTTCGGCTACCCGGGCGGCCAGGCCATCAAGATCTACGACGCGCTCTACGATAGCAAGCAGCTGCACCACGTGCTTGCCCGCCACGAGCAGGGCGCGGTGCACGAGGCCGATGGCTATGCGCGCGCCACGGGCAACGTCGGCGTGGTCATCGTGACCTCCGGCCCCGGCGCCACCAACACGGTCACCGGCATCGCCACCGCCTATATGGACAGCGTGCCGCTCGTGGTCATCACCGGCCAGGTGCCGCGCGGCGTCATCGGCACCGACAGCTTCCAGGAGTCCGACATCGTCGGCATCACCATGCCCGTGGTCAAGCACTCCTTCCTGCTGCAGTCGACCGATGAGCTGACGACCACCTTCCGCGAGGCGTTCCACATCGCCTCATCCGGCCGTCCCGGCCCGGTGCTGATCGACATCCCCTCCGACATCCTGTCGGAGAAGATGGTCTTCGACTATCCCGATAAGGTGAACCTGCCCTCGTATCGTCCCACCTACCGCGGCAACGCCAAGCAGATCCGCGCGGCGGTGCAGCGCATGCAGCGCGCCGAGCGCCCCGTGCTCTACGTCGGCGGCGGCGTGGTCAGCTCCGGTGCCGCCGACGAGCTAGTCAAGCTGGCGAATGCGCTGCAGCTGCCCGTGGTCACCACCCTTATGGGCAAGGGCGCGTTCCCCGCTTCCAACCCGCTCAACATCGGCCCCGTGGGCATGCACGGCTCGAAGTACGCCAACCTTGCCATGACCGAGTCGGACCTGATCATCGCCTGCGGCGCGCGCTTCTCCGATCGCGTGACGGGCAAGCTCTCCGAGTTCGCCCCGCATGCCGACGTCATCCACATCGACATCGACCCCGCCGAGATCGGCAAGATCCGCAAGGTGCAGATCCCCATCGTCGGCGATCTTCGCGGCGTGCTCGCCGGCATCAACGAGGCGGTTGCGAAGGCGGGTGCCAAGCCCATCACCGCACCGTGGCTCGCTCAGATCGCCGAGTGGCGCCGTCGCTTCCCGTTCTACCACTCCGATTTGGTGGAAGACCCCGGTCGCATCGTGCCGGAAACGGTCATGCAGAAGCTCTCGCGTAAGCTCGACCCCGAGCATTCCATCGTGGTCACCGAGGTCGGTCAGCATCAGATGTGGGCGGCGCAGTTCATCGATCGCGAGAAGCCGCGCACGTTCATCTCCTCCGGCGGCCTGGGCACCATGGGATTCGGTTTCCCCGCAGCCATCGGCGCCGCCTTCGGCTGTCCGGGCGACCAGGTGGTCTGTGTCGCCGGCGACGGCTCGTTCCAGATGAACTCCCAGGAAATGGCCACGGCCGCCATCAACGGCGTGCCGGTGAAGGTGCTCATCCTGGACAATCGCGCGCTGGGCATGGTGCATCAGTGGCAGAAGCTGTTCTATAACGAGCGCTATAGCTTCACGGAGCTGTCGGCCAACCCCGACTTCTGCAAGCTTGCCGATGCCTACAGTTGGAAGTCGCGCCGCATCACCGCCCCCGAGGACGTCGACGCCGCGCTTGATGAGATGCTCGCCTGCGATGGCCCCTTCCTGCTCGATGTGGCCATCCCCGACGACCAGAACGTGTTCCCGATGGTCGCCCCCGGCGCTGCCATGTCCGACGTGCTCGGCGCCATCGACGTGGCAGTCGGCGCCGTGCGTACCGATGTGCCCGGCCAGCCGGCGCCCGCGCCCGAGCCGGAGAAAAGCCCTTGCGCCAAGATCGACGCGCAGTTCGGCGGCCGCTGGGAAAGCGATCCCGATGACAAAGGACCGCGCGAGGGCGAGAAGCTCGATGGCGCGGATGTGGAAGGGGAGTCCCGATGAAGCATATCCTGTCCGTTTTGGTTGAGAACAAGCCCGGCGTGCTCTCGCGCGTCACGGGCATGGTCTCGCGCCGCGGTTTCAACATCGACTCGCTGTCGGTAGGTCCCACCGAAGACCCCACCATGTCGCGCATCACCATCATCGTGAAGGCCGACGAGCTGGCATACGAGCAGCTCACCAAGCAGCTCAACAAGCTGGTGAGCGTGTTCAAGATCACCGACCTCACCGACACGTCGGCCATCGAGCGCGAGCTGGCGTTGTTCAAGGTCAACGCCGCGCCCGACCGCCGCAACGAGATTATCGAGATCGCCAACGTGTTCCGCGCCAAGATCGTCGACGTCGGCCGCTCTAGCCTCACCATCGAGGCAACGGGCGACGAGTCGAAGCTCAAGGGCATGGAGGACCTGTTCCGCGCATACGGCATCAAAGAGATCACGCGCACCGGCAAGATTGCCATGTCGCGCGCCTCGAAGGAGTCGTAGGCCCCATGGCATCACGCAACACGCTTTGGCAGCGCAGGCTGCGCATGTGGGCGATGCCGTGATCGGCATGAGCGCGTCATGCGGCTAGGGTGCCCCCTTCGCCGCCATCAGCCGACGCACTTTCGCACACGCTATCCATCCAGGTACATCAGCCAAGAAGAAAGGACATACCACCATGGCTGTTACGATCTACTACGAAAACGACGTCGACCCGAAGATCATCCAGGGCAAGAAGGTCGCCATCATCGGTTACGGCTCCCAGGGCCATGCCCATGCCTTGAACCTCATGGACTCCGGCGTCGACGTGCGCGTCGGCCTGCGCGAGGGCTCCAAGAGCTGGGCTAAGGCCGAAGAGGCCGGCCTGAAGGTCACCACCATGGACCAGGCCGCCGAGGAAGGCGACATCGTCATGATCCTCGTTCCCGACGAGCTGCAGCCCGAGGTCTACGAGCAACACATCGCTTCCCACCTGAAGGCCGGCAACACCCTGGCCTTCGCCCACGGCTTCAACATCCACTACGGCTACATCAAGGCTCCTGAGGACGTCAACGTCGTCATGTGCGCCCCGAAGGGCCCGGGCCATATCGTCCGCCGTCAGTACACCGAGGGTTCCGGCGTGCCGGATCTGGCCTGCGTGTACCAGGACGCCACCGGTGACGCTTGGGATATCATCATGTCCTACTGCTGGGGCGTCGGCGGTGCGCGTTCCGGCATCATCAAGGCCACGTTCGCCCAGGAGACCGAGGAGGACCTCTTCGGCGAGCAGGCCGTCCTGTGCGGCGGTCTGGTGGAACTGGTCAAGGCCGGTTTCGAGACCCTGACCGAGGCCGGTTATCCGCCCGAGCTGGCTTACTTCGAGTGCTACCATGAGATGAAGATGATTGTCGACCTCATGTACGAGTCGGGCATTCACTTCATGAACTACTCCATCTCCAACACCGCCGAGTACGGCGAGTACTACGCCGGCCCGAAGGTCATCAACGAGCAGTCTCGCGAGGCCATGAAGGAGATCCTGCATCGCATCCAGAACGGCGACTTCGCACGCGAGTTCGTCGCTGACTGCAAGAACGGCCACAAGTGGCTCTTCGAGCAGCGCGAGGCCATCAACAGCCACGAGATCGAGAAGACCGGCGCCAAGATTCGCGGCATGTTCTCCTGGGTCAAGTCCGACGAGGCCGAATAAGGCGAACGCTTTGAGTCTGGCCGCGTAGCCGCACATGGCTGTCGGGCGTATCTCGAATCGGTTTCCCTCAAGGGGCCGGGCATAACGCCCGGCCCCTTTGCTATTTATGGTCGTGCTGAGGAGCTTGGGGGATTGGGCAAGAACGGTTTCTGCGTTTCTGCGGCAGGGTGCGGGCTCGATGTGCCTTCCGTACGCTGCGGTTCGCGCTGTCCAAGCGCCCTGCGTGCGCCCCGCCAACTCGTCACGTTTTCGCGCATTCGTTTGCGACTATCGGCCTTTCTCCGGATATTTGCATCCCGGATATGCCACGAAGATGCGCGTTGTGTAGTATGGAAGCGTATGCGAACACAACACGAAGGGTGGTTTTTG
>CALEWN010000330.1 GCA_937925385.1 uncultured Senegalimassilia sp. | reverse complement strand
GCGACCACCGACGAGATTAAGAAGGCGTTCCGCAAGCTAGCGCGCAAATACCACCCCGATGCGGGTGGCAGCGAGGCAAAGTTCAAGGAGATTAACGAAGCCTACGAGGTCTTGTCAGACGATAAGAAGCGCAAGCTGTACGACCAATATGGCACGGCGAACGAGAATCAGATTCCCCGAGGATGGGGTGGCGGTTCCGTAAACGTCGATGACATCTTCGGCGGCGCCGGTGCAGGTGGTTTCGGCAGCTGGGCCGACATCCTCGAAAGCATTCGTCGCGGCGAGGGCGCGTTCGGCTCGAACTGGGATTTCAACGGTGCCGGCGCCAGCGGCTTTGCAGGACGCCAGCCGCGTCCGCGCAAGGGCCAGGACATGAACGTCACGCTGAACGTTACGTTCGAAGAGGCGTTTTCCGGCACGGAAAAGCGTGTCACCGTTCGCGTGCCCGGTCGCGCCGATTCGGAAACGCTCACCGTCAAGGTCCCTGCGGGCGCTGTCGACGGCGGACGTTTG
Organism: uncultured Senegalimassilia sp.; assembly: GCA_937925385.1. GTDB lineage: Bacteria > Actinomycetota > Coriobacteriia > Coriobacteriales > Eggerthellaceae > Senegalimassilia. The sequence continues at coordinate 6,532 of CALEWN010000330.1, read as the reverse complement.
CGCTTCCGCGGCAAGGGCGCGCCCGGCGAGTCGGGCGGCGAAGCCGGCGATTTGCTGGTTACCACCCGCATCCAAGACCATCCATATTTCAAGCGGGATGGGGCCGATGTGCTCATCGATGTGCCCGTTAACGTCGCGGAAGCCGCATTGGGCGCCAGCGTGGTCGTTCCTGCACCCGATGGCACGAAGGTGCGCGTGAAGGTGCCTGCCGGAACGCAAGACCAAACGGTCATGTCGGTTCGCGGCAAGGGCGCACCGAAGGTGAAGGGTTCCGGCAACGGCGACCTGAAGATTACCGTCAAGGTGCAGGTCCCCAAGTCCATGAACCCGCAGCAGCAAAAGGCGATGGAGGCGTTCTTGGAGGCGTCGCCCGATGACGTGAGGAGCTGGTAAGCATGCCCGAATGGAACGATCGCAACCGGCCCCTGTACATGATCGGCGTAGCTGCCGAACTGGCTGGCGTGCATCCTCAAACCCTTCGAGCATACGAGCAGAAGGGCTTGGTTACGCCCCAGCGCACCAGCGGCAATACCCGCATGTACTCGCAAGCGGATATCGATCGCCTGTCCCTTATCAACGAGCTTACCGGCGAGGGCATCAACCTTGCCGGGGTTATCCGCATCCTTGATCTGCAGGGCCGCCTGGTCGATCGCGATCAGGAGATCGACGATCTGCACAAACGGGTCCGCCGTCTTGCCGACCGCGTGCACGAGCTGGAAACGCGCGAAAGCGTGAACTCCCTCGTGCAGTCGCCCACGGCGATCGTCGTTCGTCGCCCCGGCTCGCTTTTATAGACAAATGCGTTGAACCGATTCAAAGGAGGTTCGCATGAGATTAGATAAACTTGCCGTTACCGCTCAGGAGGCATTCCAGGCCTCGATGGGCGTTGCCGGCGATGCGCAATCCAGCACCATCGAGCCCATTCACCTGCTCAAGGCCATGCTGGACGCATCGGAGAACAACCTGTCCGCTATCATCAAGCGCATCGGCGCCGATCCGGCGCAGCTGTCGCAAAACGTCGACGCTGCCATCGCCGCCATGCCGAAGGCCAGCGGCTCCACCATGCCCATGGCTATGCCCAGTAACAACCTTATGAAGGTCATCGACAACGCCGTGAAGGCGGCGGAGCGCATGGGCGACAGCTACGCAACCACCGAGCACCTGCTCATCGCCTTGGCTCAGGACAAGGGTGACGCAGGCCGCGTGCTCAACGGCCTCGGCATCACGGGGAAAACCGTCGAGGAAGCGTATAGCTCCCTGCGCGGCTCCACCCGCGTCACCGATCAGCAGAGCAAGCCTGAGCTCGATGCCTTGAACCAGTACGGTCAGAACCTTACGCAGAAGGCGCGCGAGGGCAAGCTCGACCCGGTCATCGGCCGTTCCGAGGAGATTCGCCGCACCATCCAGGTGCTCAGCCGCCGTACGAAGAACAACCCCGTGCTCATCGGCGAGCCCGGCGTCGGCAAAACCGCCATCGTCGAAGGCCTGGCGCAGCGCATCGTCGCCGGCGACGTCCCGTCCGGCTTGAAGGACCACGACGTCATCGCGCTCGACCTGGGCGCCATGGTCGCAGGCGCTAAGTACCGCGGCGAGTTTGAGGACCGCTTGAAGGCGGTTCTGCGCGAGGTCAAGGAGTCGAACGGCCAGATCATCCTGTTCATCGACGAGTTGCACACCATCGTCGGCGCCGGTTCCACGGGCGATAGCTCCATGGATGCGGGCAACATGCTCAAGCCGGCCTTGGCGCGTGGCGAGCTGCATGCCATCGGCGCAACCACGCTCGATGAGTATCGCAAGTACATCGAAAAGGATGCCGCCCTTGAGCGCCGTTTCCAAACGGTTATGGTCAGCGAGCCCACGGTCGAGGATGCCATCGCCATCCTTCGCGGCTTGAAGGAGAAGTACGAGATCCATCATGGCGTGCGCATCACCGATGCCGCCATCGTCGCCTGCGCGGAGCTGTCGAACCGCTACATCTCCGATCGTTTCCTGCCCGATAAGGCCATCGACCTCATGGACGAGGCCGCCAGCCGTCTGCGCATCGAGATCGACAGCATGCCCGAGGAGGTCGATCTGGCGGAGCGCAAGCTCACCCAGATGCAAATCGAGGAGCAGGCGCTTATGAAGGAGACGGACGAGGTCAGCCGCGAACGCCTTGAGCATCTGCGCAAGGAAATCGCCGACGCGAAAGACTCCTTGTCGAAGCGCAAGGCCGAGTGGCAGAACGAAAAGGATGTCATCGAGGACGTCCAAACGCTCAAGGCCGACCTAGAGGCTGCGCAAACCGAAGAGGAGCGCGCAACCCGCGAAGGCGACCTGGTGAAGGCCTCCGAGATCCGCTACGGCCGCATCCCCGAGCTTCAGCGCAAGCTGGAGCAGGCAGAGCAGGCACTCAACGACAAGCAGGAGGACGGCGCCATCCTCAAGGAGGAGGTGTCGCAGGAGGAGATCGCCGAGGTGGTGTCCACCTGGACCGGCATCCCCGTGTCCAAGATGATGCAGGGCGAGATGGAGAAGCTCGTCGACCTCGAGGACAAGCTGCATGAGCGCGTCATCGGCCAGGACGAAGCGGTCTCGGCGGTCGCCGGCGCTATCCGTCGCAACCGCGCAGGCCTATCCGACCCGAACAAGCCCATCGGCAGCTTCCTGTTCCTCGGCCCCACCGGCGTGGGTAAAACCGAGCTGGCAAAGGCGCTGGCGGAATACCTGTTCGACAGCGAGAAGGCCATGGTGCGCATCGACATGTCCGAGTACATGGAGAAGTTCAGCGTGCAGCGCCTGATCGGTGCCCCTCCGGGATACGTCGGCTACGACGAGGGCGGTCAGCTTACCGAGGCGGTGCGTCGTCGCCCGTATAGCGTCATCCTGCTCGATGAGGTGGAGAAGGCTCACCCCGACGTTTTCAACATCTTGCTGCAGGTGCTTGACGACGGCCGTTTGACGGACGGCCAGGGTCGCTTGGTGTCGTTCAAGAACGCCATCATCATCATGACCAGCAACATCGGCTCCCAGGCTATTCGCGAATACGAAAGCGCGAACGCCCAGAAGGAGACCATGGGCGACGTCATGGAAAACGTCATGAAGGGCGATGTGGAAACGGCGGCGAAGAGCTTGGCGGAGCTGTCCAACAAGATCAACGATGCGCTTCGCAACACCTTCCGCCCCGAGTTCCTCAACCGTATCGACGAGGTTATCACGTTCCATGCGCTGTCCATCGCCAACATGGAGCCCATCGTCGAGCTGCAGCTCAACGACGTGCGACAGCGTCTGGCCGATCGTCGTGTCACGCTCGACGTCACGCCTGCTGCTATGGACCACCTGTCCATCGACGGTTTCGATCCGGTGTATGGCGCGCGTCCCTGCAAGCGCTTGGTGCAGCGTGAGATCGTCGATCGCATCGCGCAGAAGATCGTCGAGGGCAAGCTGCCCGATCGCAGCCATGTGCTCATCGACATCGACGAGGCGGCGGACGAGTACGTTTGTCGCGTCGAGCCGCCGCTGGAGCTTGACGCCGTACCAGTTGACTAGCCAAGCGGCCGTGCGTTGCGGTTATCGCGGCGCAGCTGCAAGCGCGTAACGAAAAAGAGCGCCTGCCGAGTTCCATCTCGGCAGGCGCTCTTCGTCTATATGCGAGTCGGCGCTTCTCGTCATTGGCCTTTCGGCCGCATTGGCAGTGCAGGGCTTAGCGTTCAACCAGGTCGAGCAATTCTTGCTTGCTATGCACGTCTAGCTTCGAGTAGATATGCTTCGTGTGGCCCTTTACGGTGTTCTCGGTCAGGTACAGCGTCTCGGCGATATATGCCTTCGTGCGTCCTTTGCAAAGCAGCTGCATGATCTCAAGCTCGCGCGGCGTCAGCTTGTGCTGCTTGCCGACTTCCTCGCAACGCTCTTCAAGGCTTCGGTAGTCCGCAGGCGCGCTTACCGGCTCGCCGCGCAATTCGGCAAACAGCCACTTCGTATCCTGGTCGCGCATTTCCAAGCAAAACGAGGACACCAGTATCAGCACGAACATCAATGCGACCATGATCACGGCATCGTGGTCGCCGCCTGAATACATGAAGGATGTCATCGAGCCGATGGCGAACGGCGCCGTGTAGCACGCCCAGCCAACGCCGAAGACCCACGGAGCGGGAAGCTTTGAATGCTGAGCTATATCTGACAAGGTCAGCCAAGCAAACAGCACGATAAGGTCCCAGGCGCTGCTTTCCACGCATCGCAACACGGTGATTTCAGGGAACGCTGTTTGGCTGAGCACATCCAGCGCCAGCACCAAAAGGGCGATGCGCCACAACTGCGAGAAATTAAACGGTTTGTTCAGCTTCACCACCACGAACAGTACGATGCCCGAGATGATCATCTCCAGCAGGCGTCCAAGTAAAAAGTCAATGGGAGGTGTTAGAGCTTGGTTTCCCGAAGTCTGGCTCACCAGGAAGGCAGTTACGAAGCTGAAGGCGGCGATCGCAACAACAACCTTCCAGAGCCCTCGCAGATTGTGGGACTCGAAATGGATGACGGGCTTCTCCGTGGCGATGTCTTCGATGCCCTTTAGCGCAATCGAGCACATCGATACCGAAACGATGGGCAGCAGCATGGCGGAGACGCATTGTGCTTCGATGGGGATGAAGTGCGTAATCGCCTTAAGCGTCGACCCGCCGATATTCGCCAGCAAGAGATAAATCACGGCATGGCGCAAATCAAGCTTTGCGTAGAACGTGCCCCATTGCAGGTATAGCCAACCAAGAACGCACGCGCAAAGGACCATTGCGGCGAACTGAAGTGGAATCGAGGGGATTACGGTTAGCGTGAGCGCCAGCAGCAGCGATCCAAACGCGCCGAGCGCCCCGGCAACGGCTGCGGAAACGCCGGAACTGAAAAACGCCGGAGCTTTACGTGAAATGGCGGCGAAGATCAAAACGGCAACAGCAAGCAAGAGATAGGAAAGCGTCCAAGGTAGCTGGGCGGAGGGGCTTACCCCTCCGAAAGCGTTCATGAGGAAACCCCATGCAAGCGGGCATGCTATGCCCGTCGATGCGAACGCAACCATCCTGTCGGTAAAATGCGGCTTATGCTGGGTTGATTCGGATTTCGACCCCGATTTCGCTGATGTTTCAGTTTTCATCTCGCCCCTTCTCTCAGAGGAATCGTAACACATGCGCTAAACAATAGGTTTCCGCTCTAAGAAAAGGGCCATAACAATCTGACCAGCGGAAATACCGGAGGCACCCTTTTCGGGTAAGAGGAGTAAGACTAAGTTTAAGTAGGTAAATAACCATCTAAGGGTGGCGCGCGGCCGGCAAAACCGGCGTACTATCCATGTTGTCGAGAGCGAAGCCCAACCTTGGTCTCACTTGAAATCCCATTTCTGTCGAGACCGTTTCGCCAACTGTTTGCGGTTTGTGCTCAATCGACGAAAGAGATGGCATGTTGAAAATCAATAGCATACCCGCGGAAGCTCGCATCGCCGAATGACCAACCCTCCGGTCAGGCGTATCCCCTTAATGCGCCGGCGATCCCCCCTCACTAAGCGCTGCTTCCGAATCTCCTCCATGGCCCGCGAGCCCCCTTCTCGCGGGCCGCTTCTTTTCTCGGAGTGCATCGTCTGGGTGTTCGAAACGTCGTTTGCGAATCGACAACCAAGGCGAAGGAAGACGATCGGGCATAAGGCAGCGTCGCTTTAGCCGAACCGCTTCTACTCGCACATAGAGATGTTGAACGCTAATTCGGCCAAGCACGTGAGCCGGAGCCCGGCGACAAGGCGAAAAAGGGCAGCAGGAGAACTGCAACCCTCAAAAGCAGCCAAATCAACAAGAAGCTCCCTTGCTGGTTTGTATGACGGTTAACGGATTCCGCTTAGGGTAAGGAATCGAGCAGGGGAGGGTCTTGCGGTTCGGCTCCTCCTGCATCGTGTGCGGACGGCTGGCTCATCCTTCTAGGCAATGCTTCTGGAGTCGGGTTTCATCAAAACGCTTTTCAAGCGATCGGTAACATAGGTGTTGCTCGTGTCGAGCAATCGCGCAGAATAGTAGCTGCCGCTTTGCCCGGAGCGGTATTACCGGCTTGCCGTGCTCAGCCCTTCATGTGAGCACGCATTCACTCGGCAGCGGGACGAGCGGCGCATACCGCGTATGATTCAGAGGCTCGCGAGGATCAGTGGGCCTCTTCCGCCAGCGCTCTAGCGATGGGCTCAAACTCGGCTCCTGTCCTCGTCTCTCGCCCCGCGAGTCCGCCTGTGTCTCGCATCTGGCCCTCAGCGCGAGTCGTCCCACCGTCGACTCGCTACGTGCCTCGAACTCTATCTATATATGAAGCACGGTAAGCCCCTCGAACCCCATATGTGTACAAAATGTGAAGATAGCGCCCAACGCGAAATAGTTCTGGACACGGCCAGGGGAGGAGCGTATTATTCAATCTTGCGCCAAGCACGAAAGCGCTTGAGCGAAAGCCGCGGGGGCCGACCCCGCAGGCGGGAACCTTGAGAACCGGATACTGGACAGACGGAATCACTTTAAACTATCAATTCAGCCAGTGAAGC
>CALEWN010000329.1 GCA_937925385.1 uncultured Senegalimassilia sp. | reverse complement strand
GGTGTCAAAGTCGGCGATATCGATGTGTCGGGTCTGACCGCTGGCGAAATCGTGCAAGCGGTCGATCGAACGTACAATCAGCCGCTTCAGCAGGCAAGCGCCACGGTGTTCGCCTCCGAAGAGGCTGCGCAGCAAACCGATGAGGCCGCGGCGGCGCAAAACCAGCAGGACGCGGCGCTTGCCGAGCAGATGGCGGTGGACGAGGCAATGGCCTCGAAGAAGGCATGGCAGACCACCGGCGCCGATCTGGGCGCTACGTTGGATTCCGCGCAGCTTGCCGAGCAGGCGCTCGCGGTCGGTCGTGGCGATGGCGGCCTTTTTGCGCGTATGGGTGCTGGTTTGTTCAGCAAGCGCATCGAGGTTGAACCTTCGTTCGACGAAGCGGCCCTTGAGGAGTTCGCCTCCGGCATCGATGCGGCGATAGGACAGGCGCGCGTTGACTATGACGTGAAGGTTTCAGGCGGCGTGGCCTATGTTGTGCAAGGCAATGACGGTTGGGAGGTCAACCGGCAAACGCTTGCGCAGCTTCTCAGCGATACGATGCTCGGATCCTCCGACGAGCACATCATCGCGCATACCGAGTTCACTCCCGTCCGCATTTCCTCCGATGATGCCTCCGAGGTTGCCCAAGATGTCACATCGGCGCTCTCCGGCGGTGCGCGTTTCAAGTTCGAAGGGCATACCTGGCAGGCAACGGCTGCCGAGGTGGGCGCTTGGGTCTCCACCTCCGTCGAGCAGGCGGGCGATGGTTGGCGCCTGCGTCCCTATATCGATCAGCAGCTGTCCAAATCGGCGATGGCTTCGGGCATCCGGCAGGCCGAGGGGGATTCGCTCTCGGGCGTCGGATTCGAGGTTAACGATGCGGGCGCGGTCAGCGTCACCACCGACGGCCAAGGCAAGTTGCCTGATGTTTCCGATGCTGCCGAGGCGCTGTCCATAGCGTTGTTCGGGCAAGGGGACACGGTATACCCGACGCAACAGGCTCCCGAGATCTCGGTGGATGCCGAGGATATGCCCCAGCGGCTTTCCTTCCAGGAGGCAGTTGACAAAGGCGTGGTCGGCCCCATCGGCAGCTTCACGACCACCTACACCACAGGTCAAGGCACCGAGAACCGAAACCACAACATCGAGCTTGTGTCCCAGATACTCGACAACTCCGTCTGCAAATCAGGCGAGACCTGGTCTTACAACAACACCACAGGGGACTGTAACGAGGAAAAAGGCTTTCTGGGTGCGGGTGCCATCATCAACGGCGAGTACACCGATTCGGTGGGCGGCGGTATCTGCCAGGTTGCCACCACGGTGTTCGATGCCGTCTACGAGTCCGGGCTTCCCGTTGTGGAGCGTCATAACCATTCGCTCTACATTGCCAGCTATCCCGCCGGGCGAGATGCAGCGGTCTCGTACCCCGATCTTGACCTTGTGTGGCGAAACGACACCGCCAGCGATGTTTTGGTAAAGGTTTCCACCCAAGTCGGGTCGGTAACCGCTACACTATATGGAGTCGATCCCGGCTATCAGGTAACCACCGAAACCGGTCAATGGGAAGCGGGCAAGAAGTATTCCACCACCACCAAAGTTGACGATACGCTTGCGCCGGGTACCAGCTACGTGAAAACGCGCGGCACCGACGGTTCGACCATCGAGGTGACGCGTACGGTCAAGGATGTGAACGGAAACATCGTGCGCCAAGACCTGTTCGCCAGCGTGTACGATCCCATCAACGAGGTTATATTGAAGGGTCCGGATCGAAGCTAGCGGGTTACTTCATATTTAAGCGGCGATACGCGCCCACCGCACGCCAGGCGCCGCGCACAAAGAAAGGTAAGAGAAAGGTGTACTTCCAGCCGGAAATCGAAACGATGTCACGTGAGGAGCTGCGCGACCTGCAGCTCGAGCGCATGAAGTGGTGTGTCCAGTATGCGTATGACAACGTCCCTTTCTATCAGAAGAGCTTCAAGGACGCCGGCGTCGAACCGGGCGACCTGAAAACGCTCGAGGACATCACGAAGTTCCCGTTCATCCTCAAGCAGGACATGCGCGACAACTATCCTGATGGGCTGTTCGCCGTGCCGCGCTCGAAGGTGACACGCCTGCATGCCTCTTCCGGCACCACCGGGCAGGCTACGGTCGTCGGATCCACGGAAAACGACCTGCAGCACTGGGGTGAGTGCTTTGCTCGCGGCCTTGCCATCTGCGATTGCGACGAGAACTCCACCATGCAGATCGCCTACGGCTACGGTCTGTTCACCGGCGGCCTGGGCGCCCATAGGGGCGGCGAGACCGCAGGCTGCGCCGTGGTCCCCATCTCGTCGGGAAACACCAAGCGCCAAATCCAGATGCTCAAGGACATGGAGGTCGACGTGCTGGCATGCACGCCGTCTTACGCGCTGCATATCGCCGACACCGCCATCGAAATGGGCATCAACCCCGCAACCGACCTGAAGGTCCGCGCCGGTATCTTCGGCGCCGAGCCCTGCAGCCAGGGCATGCGCGACGAGATCGCCGAGAAACTCGGCGTGCAATACTGCGACGTGTACGGTTTGTCCGAGGTCATGGGGCCGGGCGTCGCCTTCGAGTGCAAGGAGATGAGCGGTCTGCACCTGGCCGAGGATCATTTCTTCGCCGAGATCATCGATCCCGAAACGCTGCAGCCCGTCCCCGACGGACAGTATGGCGAGCTGGTGTTCACCACGCTGACGCGCGAGTGCTGCCCGCTTGTGCGCTACCGCACGCGCGATATCACGCGCATCATCTCCGAGCCTTGCGCTTGCGGACGCACGCATCGCAAGATCGACCGCATCATCGGCCGTTCCGACGATATGCTCATCCTGCGCGGCGTCAACGTGTTCCCGTCTCAGATCGAGCAGGTTCTCACGAGCTTCCCCGAAATCGCCACGCAGTATCAGATCATCCTCACCACGCGCGGTCCGCTCGATCACGTCGAGCTGCGCGTCGAGACCGTGCCCGAGTTCCCGTTCGATGAGATCCGCAAGCTTGAGTCGCTCAAGAAGCGCCTGGCTGCCGAGCTCAAGGCGAACCTGCAGATCGCCGTGGAGGAGCTCTTCGTCAACATCGCCAGCTACGCCTACGCCCCCGGCCAGGGAGACGTGGAAATTGCATGTACCCTGGACGAGGCAGCCGGCCGCATCACGGTACAGTTCCGGGACCGTGGAATTACCTTCAATCCCCTGGACAAGGAGGATGCCGACATCACCCTCTCCGCCGAGGAGAGAAAGATCGGCGGCCTGGGCATCCTGATGAAAATGGACGAGGCCCTGGTGGTGCCGGACCCTACGTTGAGCCTGCGGGAAGGCGCCGTCAGCGTCAGCGGCTGGCAAAGCGGCACGGAAAACAGCATTGCCGGCATGTACTTTGGGGCCATGGCGGAGCACTATGGCTTCTCCTTGGACACGCCCTTCCAGGACCTGCCGGAACAAGCCCGTCACGCCATCCTATACGGCACGGGGAACGACCGGCTGCATATCGCCTATCAGCGGGAGTTTGGGGCGGGCACCTTTGACGCGCCCTTTGAGGGGATCATCCCCAACCTGGAACGCCGCTATAAGGAGACCCAGTCCGACGGGGTGAAGCAGGAGCTGGAGAGCTATATGTCCAGCGTGGCCTGCCCGGCCTGCGGGGGAAAGCGCCTCAAGCCGGAAAGCCTGGCGGTGACCGTGGGAGGGCTGTCCATCGCAGCCCTAAGCGATTTGACGGTGCG
>CALEWN010000328.1 GCA_937925385.1 uncultured Senegalimassilia sp. | reverse complement strand
GCGTATTCCGGCAAAATCGACCAGGAACGCATCCATGACGTTCGCGAAGAAGCCGGCCATGGCGTGGCTGCCGTGATCGACGAGCATGTGGTGCTTGTCGGTAACGACAAGCTCATGAACGCCAACGGCACGGACTACCATGATTGCGAGCTTACGGGCACGATTCTGCACGTTTCCATCGACGGAAGCTACGCCGGGCACATCGTCATAGCCGACGTGGTGAAAGACGATGCCGCCGAGGCCATCAAGCGGCTTCATGCTGCAGGCGTGCGCAAAACGGTCATGCTCACCGGCGACCGCGGCGAGGTGGCCCACGCGGTGTCCGAACAGCTAGGCATCGACGAGTTCCACGCCCAGCTGCTGCCTGCCGACAAGGTCGCCCAGGTTGAGCGCCTGCTGTCCGAAGAAGCCGACGGCGCGAACCTGGCCTTCGTGGGCGACGGCATCAATGATGCGCCGGTGCTCACCCGCGCCGACGTGGGCATCGCCATGGGCGCCATGGGCTCGGACGCCGCCATCGAGGCCGCTGACGTGGTGCTTATGGACGACAAGCCCTCCAACATCTCGCGTGCCATCGGCCTGGCGCGTCGTACCATGCGCATCGTGTGGCAGAACATCGTGTTCGCGCTGGGCGTGAAGCTTGCCGTGCTCGTGCTGGCCGCGGTAGGCATCGCGAACATGTGGCTGGCGGTGTTCGCCGACGTCGGCGTGGCGATCCTTGCCATCCTCAACGCCATGCGCTGCATGAACGTGAAGGGGCTGCGCAAGTAGCCGCCGAATCCAGTGCTTTCGCATTACCTAATTATGGAGAGGCCGCCCGCACACGGGCGGCCTCTTCTTGCTTGCGCTAAACTGGAATGCCGAAATTTCGAGCGAAGGGTGGGCAGCTGTGGCCGACAACATGCATGATAACCTTAACGAAACCGCGTCCGACCAGGCAGGTGACCCGGTCTTCCAGCAAGAACAGGATCATTTGTCCGACACGTACGCCAAGCTTGAGGCTATAGCAAAAACCCTGTCGGAGAAAATGGAGCGACGCCGGTGGCAGGCCGCAAAGGATAAAGACGACATGCAGGGCGAAGTGAAGCACAACTTCGCCAGCGACGGCGAGGCACAGGAGACCTACGTCGATTACGCCGTGCTCAACAACCTCATCCGCGACTACAACCTTGAGCAGGATGCCGACAGCGAGCGCCTGGCCGCAGCCGCGAAGCTGCTCGAACAGCCCTACTTCGCCAAAATCAGCCTGGAGATGCGCACCGGCGCCCCGGCCAAGGACATCTACATCGGCCTTGCCGGCGTTGCCGACGAAAATTACCGCCGCATGGTGGTGGACTGGCGCAGCCCCGTGGCCGAGGTGTACTACAACCAGGAAAACGGCGCCACCTCCTACGAGGCCAACGGCCGCACCGTCAAAGTCAACCTGCTCAACCGCCGTCAGTTCGACATCGAGGGCAAAACGCTTCGCGCGTATTTCGACTCCGACGTGGCCATCGAGGATTCGCTGCTGCTGCAATCGCTTTCCGCGCAGCGCTCCGAACACATGAAGGCCATCACCGCCACCATCCAAAAAGAGCAGAACATCATCATTCGCCATGAGGACGTACCAGCACTGCTGGTCGCCGGCATCGCGGGCAGCGGCAAGACCAGCGTGCTGCTGCAGCGCATCGCATACCTGTTCTACCGCAACCGCGGTTCGCTCGATCCGCGCCAGGTCTTCTTGATCAGCCCCAACCCGGTGTTCGCGAAATACATCGAGAACGTGCTGCCCGATCTGGGCGAACGCAATCCCGAAACCATCACCTACCATGACCTATGCGCGCGCCTGCTGCCCGCCGGCCGCAACCCGCAGGACAAGGAAAGCCCGCTAGAGCTGCTGTGGCGAATCGACCGCGCAGTCGAGGGCCTTCGCTTCGAGCTAGCCGATTTGCGCGATATCAAGTTCTACGGCGTGCGCCTGGTGTCGGCCGCCGCCATCATGCAGCTGATGCAGAAGTACCCCAACGTGCCCGCCGGCCCGCACCTGGTCACGCTGGTACGCGAGGAACTGTTCACCCGCCTAGACGCGCGCCTGAAGCAGATGGCCGCCACCGAAACGGTGCAGGACGAGCTTCTGTGCCTGTCCCTCGACGAGCAGGTGCGCCTGTTCAACGCGCCGTACGACCCGCAAACCGAGCAGGAAGCACGTGACTGCGCGCTCACCTACCTGCAGGAGCGCTTCTCCGGTGCAGTGCTTGCCATCGAGCGCGACGAGTGGCTGCGCATCGACCGCATCGGCATGCGCCTGCTCGGGGTGGAGAACCTGCCCGTCAGCGCGTGGCTGTACCTAAACATGGCCGTCACCGGCCTGGGCAACCCTGATGCGCGCTACGTCATGATCGACGAGGTACAGGACTACACGCCCGACCAGCTTGCCGTCATGGCGCGCTTCTTCCGCCGCGCGCACTTTATGCTGCTCGGCGACCCCCATCAGGCCATCCGTCCGGAAACGGCATCGTA
>CALEWN010000327.1 GCA_937925385.1 uncultured Senegalimassilia sp. | reverse complement strand
ACTGGAGTTCTGACGTGTGCTCTTCCGATCTGTTCCCGTGACCAACAGACCGATCGACACGATGGCCGCGATGAGGATGACGGCGGCCACCACGCGATCGCGGGCGTTGTCCAAGAACGGTTGGCTACGCTCCTTCTTGCCCTTGATATATACCAAGATGCCAGGAGCATACAGGATGGACATGAGCGTAACGCCGACGGCGCCGCTTGCCCACGCAAGGAACACGCTGTAGATGACGCCGAGGATGGCGAACACGCGCCAAACCGCCACGGGAACGCCCAGCTTGCCTTTGAAGGAGCCGGCCTCGGTGAAGGCGACCTTCGCGAAATACGCGGCCGAAAGCAGGTACGGCAGCAAGATCATGCCAGCGGACAGCGAGTAGAAGAACTGGTACGTGCTCTCGGAGAACAGCATGATGACGAGGAACGCCTCGATGACCAGGTTCGTGACAACCAACGTGACGATGGGCGCGCCCTTCTTGTTCACGCGGGCGAACGTCTTCACGAAGCCGCCTTGGGCCGCCGCCTCGTAGGGGCACTCGGCGGAGAGCACGGTGTAGCCGAGCATGGCGCCCACCAGGGACAGCACCACGCCGCCGTTGATGAGCGTGGCGCCCCACGGGCCCACGGCGCGTTCCATAACGCCGGCAAGCGCCGGGTTGGAGAGCTCGGACAGCTCGGACAGCGGCATGACGCCCATGGACAGGGTGGAGACCAGCAGGTAGATGGTGAGCACGCAGACAAAGGCGATGACGGTGGCCTTGCCGACGTCGCTGTCCTTCTTGGCGCGGCCGGAGATGGCCACGGCGCCCTCGATGCCGAGGAACACCCAGATGGTGACCATCATGGTGCCGCTGACCTGCTCGAAGAACGTCATGCCCTCCATCGAGCCGTGCGCCATGTTCTCCATGAAGATGTTCACATCGAACTTCTGGAAGAAGATGATTGCGGTGAGCGCGACGAAGATGGGGACGAACTTGCTGATGGTGATGATCAGGTTGACGCCCGCAGCCTCCTTCACGCCGCGGCTGACCAGAAACGCGTAGAACCAGATGATGCAGCTGGCCACGATGACGGACGGCAGGTTGTTGCCCGCGCCGAAGACGGGGAAGAAGTAGGACAAGGCGCCGCACAGGAGCGCGGAGAAGCTGACGGTGCACAGGATGGCCGAGATCCAGTAGCCCCAAGCGCTGTTGAAGCCCAAAAAGTCGCCGAAGCCAGCGGCCGCATAGCTGTAGATGCCACCCTTGAGCTGGGGCTTAAGGCGCGACAACGCGAAAAACGTCATGACCAGGCACAGCACGCCCACCGCCGAGATGCCCCAAGCCGTGAGGATGGCGGCGCCGCTGGCGCCATGGGCGGCCTGGTCGCCGGACAGCGTGAACACGCCGGCGCCGAGGATCAGCGTGATGACCGACGCTACTAGACGGAAGATGCCCAGCTTGCCGTGATGTTCCATATCATGCAGCGCGCCGGACCCGGTTGCCACCGTGCCGGAAGCGGCCATAGAAGCGCCTGCCGCTTCGTTAGCGTTGTTCATCAAACCCTCCTCATCGGAAAAAACAGTCCGTTTCACTATACCCCACACATAGCTTTGTAAAGGATTCGTATGGGATATTTTCCGATGCAAATGAATAATACCTCGGGTGTATGCGCGGTTTTGCGTGATGCGATTCACGCAACGGGACGGAGCGCGAAGCCGAGCGGTATCACGGGAGCCGCGCACGCCGAAGCGGCATCTGATACGGAAGGCGATGCCGTGCGCCGGAATCGCGACGGCCCGAGAACGCTATGCCGCCCCGGGCCACCATAGCGCCGCCGGGAGCGGCGCCCGTTATTCGTAGGTTTGCTGGTCGATGAGCACGCGCGACAAGGCGGAGCGATCGAGCGCGCAGCCCAGACCATGCTCGTGACCTCGGCGTTCGAGCGTGACCGTCCCGCGCTCCACCGTGTAGGGCGGATCGGTGACATCGACGTCGAAATAGCGCGAGGTGGCACCGACGTCGCCCGCGTCGATCACGCCGGGCAGCATCTGGAACGCGGAATGGACACGCCGCGAGATGCCGGTATCGTACATGCCGCCCATCCACACGCTCATGCCGCGCGCGTTCGCCATGCGCACGAACTGCAGCGAAGGCTGGATGCCGCCGAATTTCCCGATCTTGAGCGCAAAGCACTTCAGCTCCTGATGCTTGAGCGCCTTCGCCAAATCGCTTGCGGTGAAGATGGATTCGTCCAGGCACACCGGCGTTTGGATGCGGCGCTGCAGCTGGGCCAGGCGCGCGAACAGGTCGTGCGGGCCGTTTGCCGGCGCGCGCCGCGAATCGAGAGGCTCCTCGATCCAGGCGATGCCCAGCGCATCGAACCCGCGCAGCACGTCGAGGTCCCGCTCGGTGAAGCTTTGGTTCGCGTCAAGCGATATGACCAGGTCGGGGAACGCCTCGCGTACCGCTTGCACGCAAAACGGCGCGGTACCCGGCGTCACCTTCAGCTTCACGCGCGTGTACCCATCGTCCACGCAACGCTGCACGGCGGCAAGCGTGTCGGAAACCGAGCCCACGGGCACTGCGGCGCCCGCCGACGTTGAGGCGGGCCGGCCGTCTTCGGGCGCCTGCCCGCCAATGAGCCGCCACAGCGGCTGGCCGACGATCTTGCCGTACAGGTCCCACAGCGCCGGCTCGATGGCCCCGCGCGCCATAGGCAGCGCATCGGCGCCCGGGCACGCCGCCAACAGGCCATCGGCCTCGGAGGGATGCAGGAACACGGTGTTCAGCACCAAGGGTATGAGCTGCTCCTGCAGGATGCGAAGGTCCTGATCGAGCGTTTCGGGAAGATACCAGTCGGTGGGGAAGGCGGCGCACTCGCCCAAACCCGTGCGCCCGGCATGGTCCACCACTTCCACCAGCAGCGATTCGCGGAACGACAGCGTCCCCTTCGCCGTGGCAAAGGGCTTGCGGAACGGCAGGCGGATACGGTACAGGTTCACGCGCTTGACCTTGATGCGCTGGTCGTACAGGCTGCGCAAGGCCGAGCGGTCCACCTTGCCGATGCCCGTGCGCGGGAAGCTGTCCAGCACGAACAGGTGCTTCGACTGGTACACGCGCGACAACTGGGAAGCCACGTTGCGCGCCGCCTCCTGGGCGAACATGCGGTCGGAAACGGTGCGGCCGCGCTTTCCAGCGACGCCTGACGCGATGGATGCGGGCATGGATTTCGACGGGTCGAAGGCCGCATCTCGCTCGATGAAGCCGACGGGACGGCGGCCCCACTTCTCGTCGGGCGCGCCGAAGATGTATGCGTCGGCCACACCGGGCACGCGCAGCAGCTTCTCGCGGATCTCGGCCGGGTAGACGTTCTCCCCGCCCGAGACGAACATGTCGTCGGTGCGTTCCTTCACATAGAGCTTGCCATCAGGCGCGATGGCGGCCGTGTCGCCCGTGAGGAAGAACCCGTCGGCCGTGTAGGCGGCCCGCGCGTTCAAATAGCCCGAGAACAGCCCGGGGCCTCGCACGGCAAGACGGCCGAACCCATCGGGGCCGGCGTCCACGATGCGGGCCTCGTAGCCGGAAAGCAGCTGCATGCCGCCCGTGAAACCGGGCGTCACCAGGGAGTTCGCGATATTGCTGGACGTCTCGGTCATGCCGTAGCTGGCGTACACGCGGGCGCGGGCGGCCAAGGCGCTGCCGAGCGTCTGCGCGTTCAACGGACCGCCGCCCAGCAGGATGCACACGTAGCGGCGCAGCTGATCGGCGTTCGGCGCGGCCAGCATGTCCTGCAGCATCTTGTCAACCACCGAGATATGGGTGGCACCGCGACGGGCGGCATCGGCCAGCACACGGCGGGCATCGAAGCGCTCGTACAGGATGAACGGGTTCGCGTTCAGGAAGCTGCGCACCACCATTTGCAGGCCGCCCACATGGTACAGGGGAAGCGCCGCCTGCCACAGCCCTTCGCCGCGGCGATTGAGCGCAGCGTTCGAGACCGCCGCCGAATTGCATAGGTTGTCCCAGGTCAGGGGCACGGCCTTCGAGCGGCCGGTGGTGCCGGACGTGAACATGACCACCGCCACGGCGCCATGGTCGAACACATGCGCGCCGCGTTCGGCGAAATGGATGACGCTTTCCACCGCATCTTGCCGAGCAACGTCCTCGCGGCGGCGAGCTGCCGCCTGGCGCCCATGGCCCGCGCGACCGAGCGCACGGGTGGTGCGGGCCTCGGCGGTGGCGATGTTGGTGCGCGCCGTGAACGCCGTGCGCTGCGCATGGCCGCGGCCATGCGCTGCCGTCTCGGCGGTGCCGGTCGCCTCGTCGGCCACGGTTTGGAGCAGGTGCCCCGCGTTCGACATGTCGACCGTGTAGGCGATGGTCATGGCACGGGATCGCTGCAGGTCGAGCAGGCGCGCCTGCTTCTCGGCATCGGTCAGGCGCGTGTTCATGGTGACAAGCGAGAACCCGCCGTAGGCGGCCGCAAGCAGCATGATGACGAAAGCCGGGTTGTTCGGCAGATCGACAACCACGGCGTCGCCCGGCTCGACGCCCCTTCGACGCAACAGGCTGGCCAAGCCCGCCGCCATCATGCGGGCTTCCCTGTACGAGAACGCTTCCACGTTCCCTTCCTTATCGACAAACGTGAAGCACGTGCGCTGCGGGTTCTGCCGCACCATGCCTTCGAATACGCTGATCATGAGGGTTCTGCGCCTACCTTTGCCTTGAACTGCTGAAACGACTTACGGGAACTTGGGGTACTTGGAGAAATCGGGCTTGCGCTTCTCTTTGAACGCATCGCGGCCCTCCATCGCCTCGGCGGTGGTGTAGTACAGCAGCGTTGCGTCGCCGGCGAACTGCTGCAGACCGGCCAGGCCGTCGGTGGCGGCGTTGAAGGACGCCTTCATGAAGCGCAGCGCCGTGGGGCTGAACTGCAGCATCTCGCGCGCCCACTGCACCGTTTCCTCCTCGAGCTGCTCGAAAGGCACCACCTTGTTGACCATGCCCATGTCGAGCGCCTCCTGCGCCGTGTACTGACGGCACAGGTACCAGATCTCGCGCGCCTTCTTCTGGCCGACCATGGCCGCCAGATAGCCCGCGCCGTAACCGGCGTCGAAGCTGCCAACCTTCGGGCCCGTCTGGCCGAACTTCGCCGTTTCCGCGGCGATGGACAGGTCGCACAGGATGTGCAGCACGTGGCCGCCGCCGATGGCATAGCCGTTAACCATGGCGATGACGGGCTTGGGCACCACGCGGATCAGGCGCTGCAGGTCGAGCACGTTCAGGCGGGGGATGTTGTCCTCGCCGACGTAGCCGCCGTTGCCGCGGACCTTCTGGTCGCCGCCGCTGCAAAACGCCTCGTCCTCGTGACGGCCGCCATGGTTGGCGCCCGTGAGGATGATGACGCCGACGGAGGCGTCATCGCGCGCCACGGAGAACGCGTCGTACATCTCGTTCACCGTGAGAGGCGTGAAGGCGTTGCGCCTGGAGGGACGGTTGATGGTGATCTTCGCGATGCCCTCGTACGTTTCATAGACGATCTCGCGGTACTGCTTTCCAGGTTGCCACTGGATGTCGCTCATGTGATTCCTTCCGCTGCTACGCGAAAACGCAAGGGTTTGCGCGAAGATTTACGTGTACGTAACAATGGTAACGAATTCGCCCGACATAAGCACGCTCCGCACGATATCAGCATCGTACGGAGCATCTGGGCCGGTTCTTCGTTCGGTGCGCAGCCAAGCGGCGCACCTGTCTGCTATAGGGCTGCGCGCAGGGCCGCCACGGTTTTACCGTATTCGGCCTCTACGGGAACGAGCAGTTCCTTGGCCCGCGTAAGATCGGCGGGTTTGGCGCGCAGCTCCTCGGTCAGCGCGTTCGACGGCTCGTACAGGCCGGTGAAGCCCATGTTCTGCGCGATGCCCTTCAGCGTGTGGGAGGCAAGGAACGCAGCGTTCGCGTCATCGTTTCGCAGCGCCTCGCCCAGCTGCTCGAAGCTGCCGTCCTCCAAGAACTTCTCGGAGAAGCGCACGACGAGCTCCTCGCTGGTGAAGCGGCGCAGCACATCGTCGAAATCTGCTCCTATCTGGTTATACGCGTTCTCGATTGCACTCATGGCCTACCTAGCCTTTCCTTGCCGGCATGTTGTCGTCATCATTCGCATTCCGTGTCATTCACTGAAATAGGGGGGGGGTGGACCTTGCTCGTCCTTCTCGGCGACGATGCGATCCTGCAGATCGATAAGGCAATCGATCAGCAGCGGATTGAACGCGCCGCAATCCCCGTTCAAGATCATGTGCATGGCCTTCTCATGCGAGAACGCTTTTTTGTACACACGGTCGCTGGTAAGGGCGTCGTAGACGTCCACCAGCGAGACGACCTGCGCCGAAATGGGAATCTCCTCGCCCTTCAGCCCATCGGGGTATCCGTTGCCGTCGTAACGCTCGTGATGCCAGCGGCAGATGTCGCGCGCCGCGCGCACCAGGGCGCTGTCGCGGTACTGCACCATGCCCTCCAGCATATCGCCGCCGATGGTGGTGTGGGTCTTCATGATCTCGAACTCCTCGGGAGTCAACCGGCCCGGCTTGTTCAAAATATTGTCGGGGATGGACAATTTCCCCAGGTCATGCAGCGTTGAAGCGGCGGCAATGGTGCTGCGCTCGCTTGAGCTGATGTGATAGCGGTCCGTCTTGCGCACCAGATGCTCCAGCATCATCTCGGTGAGCTTGCGCACGTGCTGCACGTGCGGCCCGCTTTCGCCGTTGCGCAGCTCCATCGCGCCGCCCATGATGTCGACGAGCATACGGCTTTCGCGTTCGCGCTCGTAGAACTGCTGCGCGAGCATGGTGGAAAGACGCCGCTGCTTGGTGTACAGGCGCATGATGTTGCTGACGCGTTGGCGCACGATGCGCGAATCGAAGGGGCGGCTGATGTAGTCGGAAGCACCCAGCTCATAGGCGCGCAGCACCGAGTCGTCGGAATCCTCGCTGGAGATCATGATGACGGGGATGTCGTCGATCCAGCCGTTGCGCCACATGAGGGAAAGCACGTCGAAGCCGTCGACGCCGGGCATGACGATGTCGAGCAGCACGACGGAAATGCCGCTTCCATGTTGCTCCAAACACGCGATGCCCGCTTCGCCGCAATCCGCCTCGAGAATCTCGTACTGTTCTTTGAGCATCTCGCTCAAGATGGCGCGGTTCATCTCGGAATCGTCCACCACCAGCAGCAACGGTTTATGGAACTCGTAGGGATCAAGGTCGTCGGAATCGGTGATGACGAGATTCTTGCGGCCCTTCGCCTTGTACATGAGGCCGTCGGCCTGGCGTACCGACTCCTCGACGGTGCGCCCCTCGGACAGCACGCCGCCGATGCTGACGGTGAGGTTGAGGCGTTCATACCCGGGAACGGGCGTTTCGGCCAGCTTATCGCCCATATCGTGCAGCTTGCGCGCGAACACATCGGCGGAGATACCGGGGATGACCAGCACGAACTCGTCGCCGCCGTAGCGCACGAGCATATCGCTGGACCGGATGCAGCCTCTGAGCACGCTCACGGCCGTTTTGATGGCGACGTCGCCCGCGTGGTGGCCCAGCGTGTCGTTGACCAGCTTGAAATCGTCCAGGTCCAAAACCGCCACGCCGGCGAACACGTGCTGGTTGCGCAGGTTGTCCTCGTAGAAACGCCGGTTGTAAGCACCCGACAAAGCATCGTGATAGAGCAGCTCTTCGGAAAGCATGCTGCCGGCGATCTCATCGATGGGTTGAGCGCACATGAGAACGCCCGGCTTGCCGTCGACGTTCACCCGTTGAGCCGACGCGCGATGAACCAGATCGCCCATGAGGACCCTGTCGGTTCGGGAGCCCCCGTTGCGCAGGATATCCTTGCACACCCCGCGCATGCAGACGCACGAGCTGCCGTACAGAAGGCAGGAATCTTCTTTCTCGATGTCCTCCTCATCGAGAAAGCGCACAACAGGGTAGGTCCCGAGCAAGCGACCGATTTCCGCGTCCAGTTCGCCCCGTGACATATCGGGTAGCTGATCTTGGTGCTCGATACCTTGCTTTTCGTCATCGTCCATAGCCGGTGAGCCTCTGTTTCGAGATGATTCGGATATGCGGGAATGCTGTTTTCCAGCGAGAGTATTGTAGCAAAGCCGCACCACGTCAACGGCTTGATCGGGCAATGCATGGGAACATGGTGCGGGATGCAGCGAACGAAACGGGGCGCTTGCCGCAAGCGCTTTGGAGGACGTTCGCGGCAAGCGCCCGTGATGCGGTTGGAGGGGCCCTCCCGATGAGGCCGCCGACGCCTTGCTAGCGCGTCGCCACGCTGTGCACGCAGGCGGCGAAAACATCCGGGGCTTCCAGGTGGACGTTATGTCCCACCTTCGGCGCGATGCGCGTTCTGATGATCCCATCCTCGTGCAAGCTCCTCGCAAGCTTGCTGTACTTCGCGTCCTTCTCGCCGGCCAGGTAGAGGGCAGGGTAGCCGCGCAGGCCGAGGTCGCGCAGCGCCGCCGTGGTCTCGCGATACGAGGGCATGCGGTGCTGCCCGGCGCACTCCACGCACTTCGCCAACGCCTCGGGGTCGTTGGCAAGCCTGTTGGCGCGCACCGCGGCGCGGACCTTCTTCGGCAGCGCCTTCTGCGATGCGAACAGCGGCAAGTTCTCCCAATAGGTCATGAAATCCTTGAGCGGCATCTCACGCAGGCGCCGCGCCGTATCGGCATCGCGCTCAATGGCGGCATCGCGTTCCGCCTGCGTTTTCGGCCCCATGCCCACGCTTTCCAGCAGCAGGCCGCTCGTTTGCTTGGCGAAAGCGGCGGGGCCCGCCTCAAGCAGCGCGGAAAGCGCAACGCGCCCACCCATGGAATAGCCCACCACCAGGGGTTTTCCAGGAATCAGCTTGATAAGGGCAAGCAGCGCCTCGCCCATGGAAATCAAGCTGTACGGCGCGGGGTGGAACGGGACCGCCGACCCGCCGTGACCGACAAGGTCGATACCGTACACGTCGCGCTCAAGGAAGATGGCGCGGCTTGTAGGGAACCAGGACAGCGCGTTTTGCGCGAATCCGTGAACGAACAGCACCGGGGAACGGCGGCGGCCGCGGGCGGGATCTTCCTCCTTCATATACAGAAAACGATATCGGACTCCGTCAACGTCGAAGCAGGCGGTTTCCGACTGCTCGTTCAGCATTTGCATAAGCGCCTCCTCGGTCCTTTAGCGATTTCGTTGTTGTATGCGTTGCGTACAACACAGCATTCTCGCAAGGTCAGGGCACGAAGCCTCGCCTTACGATGAAGGTGCGCTGGGCGTCTACCAATAATCGGCGTATCGCTCGCGCAGGCCTTGCAGCGGCACGGGCACCTCGATGAAGCTGATGCCCGGCACATCCAGCGATGCGCGATATGCCCGGTCGAACTCGGCCAACGTGGCCGTTTTGCTGTAGGGCACGCCGAATGCGGTGACAGCAGCTTGGAAGTCCACGTCCTGGGGCGTGAGGAACAGGCGCTCGAAATACGCTTCCTGCGACTTCTGCGGCAGCATGTCGAATATGGCACCGCCGTTGTTGTTCAGCAACACAATGGTAATACCCTGGGCGCCGGCATCTGCTTCGCGGGTATCGCACTTGGCATCCTGCTCCGGTGTGCGGCTTGCTCCTTCCTCGATGCCGGAGAGCCGCCGCTGCATACGCAGCTCACGCTGCAGCGCCAAGGCGTTCAGGTCATGCTGCATGGTCAGGTCGCCGGTGATCAGCGTGGTCCGACCGAAGTAGCGCGAGGCGCCGATGGCCGTGGACACCGTGCCGTCGATGCCGTTCAGGCCCCGGTTCGCCAGCACGGTGAGCTGCTTGCCGCCCTTCAGGTAGAAGGTGTCCACAGCGCGCACGCTCATGGAGTTTGCCGCGAACAGGCACGAGCCTTCGGGAGCAAGCTCCAGCACGCGGCGAACGTAAGCGCCCTCGAAGCCGTCGGCGCCGGATTCTTCGCCGGCATCCACCGCAGCGATACGTTTTGCGGCGGATTCCTCCACCCGCTGCCAGGCGTTGGCAAACGACAAGTCGTTGGCGCCTGCCGCCGCAGGACCGTCCTCCGTGCGCAGCGCGCGCTCCATGCTTTGCGCGAAATCGGCGGGCTTCATGCGAGCGAAAACCGTGGTAGCGGCGTTGGTATCGCGCGTTTCCAGGGGATCCACCACAACCTGCAGCACGCCGGCGTCCTCGCGCGCACGAGCCCACTGCGTCGTGCGCTTCGACACGGGATATCTGCCAAAGCGCACGATGACCTGCGGGTTCAGGCTGTCGTCGGGCGAAATGCCGCCAGGCTGGAACACGCTGTCGTAGTTGCCGATCACCAATGGGTCGTCAAGGGAACGCAGCCCCGAGAGCGGGTCGGCGAGCACAGGGATGGCGAATGCGCGCGCAAAGGCCAGCACGCGCTGCGCTTCCTCGTACGTGGCGCACGATCCTTCGCCCGCCAACAGCAACACGTTGTTGGCGAGCAGCTCGCGGGCAAGCTGCGCCGCAGCGACGCCTTCCATGCCCCCGCGCACCTGCGCAATGCCGACGGGAAGCAGCGGATTGCGGACGGGCTTGGGTGCGCGAGCCGCGCCGTCCGCGGTAGCGTCAGCGCAGGAGATGCCGGCATCGAACAGATCGGACAGCGTCACATCAGGTTTCAGCGGCTCGTCGAACGGGAAGTTCAGGTGCACCGGGCCGCCGAAGCAGGTTCCGGCGAGACGCTGGGATACGCCTGTCGCTGCAGCCGAGGGGTTTTGCGCTCCCTGGTTTTGCGGGAGCTCGCACGACCCGAGCGCGGCGATGCACGCCTCGCGGGCGGCTTGGCGGGCGAAGCGCAGCGAGCCTTCGTCGTCTGCGGGCAAAGGCATACCGCGATAGGCGCGCACGTGCGTGCCGTAAGCATGCGATTGATCGCAGGTTTGCGGAGCACCCAGCCCCTGCAGCTGCGGCGGGCGATCTGCCGTCAGCACAATAAGGGGCACGCGCGACGACTCCGCCTCAAGGATGGCCGGATAGTAGTTGGCGATGGCCGTGCCCGACGAGCACACCAGCGCCGCCGGACGACCGGATGCCTTCGCCATGCCCAGCGCCAGGAAGGCGGCGCCGCGCTCATCGATGTCCACATACGTGCTCATCCGCTGCGGGGCGCGGCAAGACAGCTCGTAGGCGGTCATGGACAGCGGGGTGGAGCGCGATCCCGGGCTGATCACCACGTTTTCCACGCCCCATTTCGCAAGCTCGTCGAAGAAGGCTCCTAGGAAGCGCGCGGTTGCACGCGGGTCGGCGACGGTCATCGAGCTTCTCCTTCCCCTGCGGTCGTGGTTTGCGGGCTGGTTTGCGCGGCAGGCGAGGAGGCACCGGCTTCGCCGTCGAATGCCGAGAGAACGGTTTTCAGTTTCAGCGCGATCTCATCGTATTCGTCCGCCGCACGGCTGCCGTCGACGATGCCGCATCCGGCGTACACGTAGCCGATCTCGCCGTCGAACACGCCGGTACGCAGCGCCACGCTGAACTCGCCGTCTCCCGCGGCATCCACGTAGCCGCAAGCGCCGGCGAAGAAGCCGCGATTGTAGGTTTCGATCTGGCGAATGAGCATCTTCGCCTCGCCGACCGGCGTGCCCGAAACCGCGGGCGTGGGGTGCAAATCGCCCATCATCGACCACAGGTCCACACCTTCAAGCAGTTTTGCGCGGGCGGGAGTCATCAGATGCTGGATGCGCGTCAACGGCATGATGGTCGGCTGCTTCGGGACATCGACCGCATAACACGTGCGGCCCAGCACATCTCGGATGAAGCGCACAACGTAGTCATGCTCGGCGCGGTTCTTCGCGTCGTTCAGCAAATCTTGTGCAAGGCGATTGTTCTCCACGGGGTCGGGCGATGCCGGGCAGGTTCCGGCCAAGCACATGCTTTCCAGTTCGCAGCCCGATTTCCGCACGAGCAGCTCGGGGGTGCAGCCGCAGAAGAACACGTCGGCATATCGGTACAGCAGCACGGTTCCATGCGCGGTGCCGTCGATCAGGTTCACCAGCAGGTCCTTCGAGGAGAACGGCTCATCGGCGCGCAGCTTCAGGCGACGGGAAAGCACCACCTTCTCCACGCGGCCTTCCTTGATGGCGTCAAGCCCGCTTCCCACGGCCTGTTCCCAGGCAGAGCGCGAATCGAGCTCCAGCTGGTACGAAACGGTCCGTCGCGTGCGTCGCGGCACCGTCAGGGCAAGGCGCGCGAAGCGCTCGACGCGGCCGGCGTACACCGGGCCAAGGGAGTTCACCTGCAGGAAAGCGCCGCGCTCGTTCTCGATGAGCACCACTTCGGGCAGCATGAAATGCAGATTGGGAAACGACTGGAACAGCTCATCGGCCGGCGCGGGGTTATGCGCGTCGAATCGGTTGAACGAGAAGAACACCGGCTGCTCGGCGGCCGGCCCCGTCAGCTCGCACTCGGCCTCGTCCAAGGTCGGCAGCGCGATACAGCGCCCCAAACCCATGAAACGAGTAGGACGATCCTTGCGGTAATACACGAACTGATCGGTGAAGCCCTTCTGCATAAGGCAGAACGCATCGACGATATCGGCATTGAGCGGCTGGGTATACGAATAGATTCGGGTCATTCGACTTCTCCCTGATCGTCTAATGGGTCACGGTTTCTTATTATAGCGGTGCGCAAAAAGGCCCGAAGTCTTCGACTCCGGGCCGTCGTTCGGCGGCTTGTGGAAATGGCGCACTGCGCATTACGCGCCGATGCAGCCGAATTCGCAAGCGATGCGATTCAGGTCGAGTCCTAAATCTTGTACATGAACTGGAAAACGTCCTCGCGCTGAATGGTGATCTGCACACCCAGCTCGGAGGCGACGCCCTCAAGCTTCTCCTGGACGACGTTGAAGTCTGCCTTCTCGGTGTCCAACGTGGTAAGCATGGTCATGGAGAACATGTCACCGAGGATGGTCTGGCTGATGTCATCGATGTTGGCACCGCACTCGGCCAGCGCAACCGAAACAGCTGCAACGATACCGCTCCTTGCCCAGAACGCTGATAACGCACTTCATGTTCGAATCCTTTCACCCGCGCGACCGACGCGCTCGTTCAGTATGTTCCCATAGTACCCGATTGTCGTGCACCTTGTATTTTCAGGTGACGTTTCACGTGAAACATCCGCAGCCAGCGGCGCGCGGTTTCACGGCCTAGGCGATGAAATCCCAAATAACCTTCGCGAAGAAGATGATCAGGACGACGATGGTGATGGGTCGGGCGACCGCGCCGCCGTTCTTCGAGAAGCTATGGGAACCCAGGTAGTTGCCCACAATGTTGAATGCGCCCGCTACCAAGCCCAACACCAGCAACACCTGACCGTGCAGAAGGAAGACCACCAGTGCCGTAACGTTAGTGGTAAGGTTGATGGCCTTCGTGATACCGGCGGCGGACTTGAGCTTCAGATGAGCCACGCCGGTGAGCAGCAGCATCAGAAACGTACCCGTGCCGGGACCGTAGAAGCCATCATATATGCCCACGCAAAACGCCACCAGCGCGCAAAGCGCCGCGGTACGCTTCGGCGAAAGCGACTCCTTATCCTGCTTGCCGAAGCTCTTCGACCTCATCACGTAGATGGCCGTAATCGGCAGCACCGCCAGCAGGAACACGCGCAGGAACGCATCGCTGGTGATGAGGACCAGGTTCGACCCGATGGTCGATCCGGCAACGGCAAGCACCACGCAAACACCCGCCAGCTTCCATTGGATGTAGCCCGATTTCGCATAATGCCAGGTGGCGATGGTGGTGCCCATGGTCGAGCTCATCTTGTTCGTGGCGATGGCGGCGTGCGTGGGCAGGCCGGCGATCATGTAAGCGGGCAGCGAGATCAGTCCGCCGCCGCCCGCGATGGCGTCGACGTAACCCGCCAAGAACACGAGCAGGCACACCAGCAGCATAGCCCCCGGGGCGATGCCGAACAGCTGTTGACACACGTCGGCAACGGCTTCCATAACCAAGCCTTTGCGTTATCGGGTTTCGCGCAAGATGAGCGACATGGCCTCGGAACGCGAGGCACGGGCCGCATCGGTACTGCCGGCGAACACGCCGCGCACCGCGCTGGTAACCGTGTGGCTGCCGGGCTTCTTCACGCCGCGCATGCTCATGCACATGTGCTCGGCCTCCAGCACCACCACAACGCCCTGGGGGTTCAGCTGCTCGACCAGGGTGTCGGCGATCTGCGAGGTCAAACGCTCCTGCACCTGCGGACGCTTTGCATAGACTTCGACCAGGCGCGCCAGCTTCGACAAGCCGCACACGCGACCATCCGCCGCGGGGATGTAGGCGATATGGGCCTTGCCGAAGAACGGCACCAGGTGATGCTCGCACATGGAGTAGAAGTAGATGTCGCGCACAAGCACCATTTCGCTGCAGTGCTCATCGAACGTGGTGGCGAAATGCACGGCGGGATCTTCCGTCAGGCCGGAGAACACTTCCTCGTACATACGGGCAACGCGCGCAGGCGTTTCCTTCAGCCCTTCGCGATCGGGATTCTCACCCACGCCCTCCAGAATCATGCGAACGCCGGCTTCGATCTTTGCAGTATCCATACGGTTATTTTCCTTCTAGCAGTGCTGAATACAGGTCCGGCAGCCCGACTTCCAGCTGCCGTAACCTCTCGTTTCGAACCTTAGCATGATACCACGCGCCACCAGCAGCTTCGCCAACCCCATCCCAGACACATCAGGGACGTAACGTCGGGACTAGTCCAGGTCGAGTTCGAGGCCGACGGGGCAGTGGTCGCTACCGAACACCTCGTTGTAGATGCTGGCGGCTTCGATGCGCGGCACCAAGGCGTCACTGACTAGGAAATAGTCGATACGCCACCCTGCGTTGTTCTTTCGCGCGTTGAAACGGTAGCTCCACCAAGAGTACGCGCCGGCAAGGTCGGGGTGCGTACTGCGGAAGGTATCGGTGAACCCGGCGTCGAGCAGCTTGGTGAACTTCTCGCGTTCCTCATCGGAAAAGCCAGCGTTTCCGCGGTTGGGGCCGGGGTTCTTCAGGTCTATCTCGTTGTGCGCCACGTTGAAATCGCCGCACATGACCACGGGCTTCGGCTGAGCCGACTCGCCGGGCTGCGTCAGCGGAAGCCATTGCGTGGGCAAGTGGCCGTCTCCCAACGGAGCCGGTTCGGGAATCACATCCGCGCCGTTTTTGCCTTCGCCACGGCCAGCCTCAGGGCGCAACACCACGTTGCCGTCGGCGCCGACACGTTCCACCGGAACGCCTGCTGGGAGCACACCCTCTTCCAGGCCCTTGCAAAAGTCGCGGAACGCGTCATCCCATTCCATGCGATGATCTATGCGCGCCAGCTCGTTTTGCGCGTTCGGCGTGTAGACGCAAACGAACCAATACTCGGGAAACTCGCACGCCACGATGCGCCCCTCGTTATCCAAGTGGGGAAAGCCCAGACCATGAAGCACCTGCAGCGGCTCTTCCTTCGTGAAAACCGCCGTGCCCGAGTAGCCCTTCTTCTCCGCATAGCTCCAAAACTCGCGATATTGCGGCAAATCCAGCGTTGCCTGGCCAGCCTGCAGCTTCGTTTCCTGCAGCGCGACCACATCGGCATCAAATTGGCACACGATATCCTCGAAGCCCTTCTTCAAAACGGCGCGCAAGCCGTTCACGTTCCAAGAGATCATCCGCATGAAAAGCGCCTCCTTCGCAGGCAAATTCGTTCCGAAACAGTATAAGAAGCCTAGGAGATGCGGGCAAACGTCTTGCGCATGGCGGCCAAGAAAAGCGGGGGCAGACAACAGCACATCCCCCGAGCGACCGTCGATGCAATCAAAGATGCTGGCAAAACAACGGTGATCGCATGCGGCCGCTGTTCAGCCAGCGCGGTACCGTGCATTCATCCCTTAAACCGGACGCTTAACGACACGTCCCCTAAGTGTCCGACCGTCCAACGTTATTTGTGGTACGGCTCGCCGTGGGAGATTTTTTGGGAACGGTAGAGCTGCTCGAGCAGGACTACGCGCGCTAGGTTGTGGGGGAGCGTGATGGGGCCGAACGACAGGAGCTCGTTTGCGCGTTTGCGCACCTCATCGCTCACGCCGTCGGATCCGCCGATGACGAATGCGAAGTTGCTTTTTCCTTGCAGCATCAGGTTATCAAGGCGCTTCGACAGCCCCTCGCTCGAACGTTCCTTGCCGTCGATGGCCAGTAGCACCACATGCGTGTCCGCACCAAGCTTCTCGATCTCAGCGCAGATGGCTGCGCCCTCCTTATCACGCGCGCCCCCTACGCCGCCTACCTTGCGTGGGTCAACGTCGGCAATCTCGCGCACCTGGGTCTTCGCATACGGCTGCAGGCGTTTCAGATATTCCGCGCAGGCATCCACCCAAAAGCGTTCTTTCAGCTTTCCAACCGCCACAACCGTGAACTTCATCCTTACCCTTTCATAGCGCAACATAATATTGAACAGAGCAACCGCAATCGTGAACCGCTGCATTTCCCATCGAAAACCATAGGGAAGGGGATTGCTCTACCTATAATCAAAGCACACGCAATGCCTTGTCCCCGCACCGACCGAATTTCGGCATCCGTTTCTTCTCACGAAGTGAAATCGACCCTTTATCAACCTTGTTGAAAAAGGCTTGGTTATTCCCTTCTTCACTCGCAACGCGAAACACGCGCTTCGCCGACTCTGCATCGGGCGGATCGATGACTGTTTTTGCGCCCCAAGTCGAACCGGAGCCCATTGCCATTGCGAGTCGAAAACATGGTAGCAAGGCAAACACCGGGAGCGAAGTTCCCATCCTTATTCAGCAAAAACCTTCACTCCACTTCTCATGCGATATCCGAATTGAAACGTGTGTACAACATCATATGTACAACACCTTAGCTTTGTGCGATGTGCTGCAGAAACACTCCTCCAAGCAACTAGACGCCCCTTATTCCAATGAATAACGGACATTACTTCATCTCCTTTTTGTCCACTTGCCCAAAAAATTACACATTCGAAATACTGGGGTGTTTACAAGCCGTTACTCCACTGTTAAAGTTCATGCCACAATTTCATAGCGTCACCCCGTTGATATGTTCTGGATCGCAAGAAACAGGGCAAGCAGGGGCCTCTGGAGAATCCCAACCATGGGTGCCGAAGGGGCAAGGTGAAACGCAGGCCGCAAGACCTAACCGCAAATAGCTTCGATTAAGCTGCGCCGGCGAACCGTTTCGCTGAAACTCTCAGGCAAAAGGACAGAGAAAAGTCAGTGACTTGTCGCAAACGTGAACGAAACTCAAACTCGGCGTTCACGAAAACTTTTCCCTTCCCTAATTCCATATTCCAGAACCCCATAGCTTTCGCTGAGCTCTCTTTCCATGCATCCTCAGGGTCTCGCAGAGGTTGTATCGGTTCAGAATTAAGTTAGGAGTGAGTTGTGGAAGGGTTTTTCGACGTCGTCAACAACGTGATCACCGCTATTGACGACTTTGTATGGGGCGTACCGCTGATGGTGCTCATCCTGTTCGGAGGCATCCTGCTGACGGTGCGTCTGGGCGGTTTGCAGTTCCGTCAACTGCCGCGCGCATTGCGCTACATGGTCAAGAACGAGAAGGGCGGCTCCGGCGAAGTGACCAGCTTCGGCGCGCTGTGCACCGCGCTCTCAGCAACCATCGGTACCGGCAACATCGTGGGCGTTGCAACCGCTATCGTGAGATCGGAAGAGCGTCGTGTAGGGAAAGAGTG
>CALEWN010000326.1 GCA_937925385.1 uncultured Senegalimassilia sp. | reverse complement strand
GAGGCCATGCGCGCTAACGGGCTGTCGGCGATCGCGCTGCAGGACCTTCCGCAGCACCCCTTGCCGATAGAGGGGGATTCGGCGCGGTAAAGCGCATCGCCCTGCGGCCGCGCGCCGGTAGGGGATAGGCTACGGGGACGTGTCTCGCACGGCGGCGTTTCGCATGCTGCGCGAGGTGCCGTCCCCGTCGCCGTTTTTTCGCATGCTGCATCTTATGCTTGCTTTGCATGGGCGCTTCGGGCGCGCTCGTGGTCCGTTTGCGTTCGAACTGTCGGCATTTCCCCCTGCCAGCTGCAGCAATGGTACAATCGCTCCCAACGTAGCAAGGGCCGCATCGCGGCCACCGTGACGGAAGGAGCCCTGTGGCGCTTGTGAACGAGCGGGTCCGCATTCTGGAAAACGAATGCGTCGGTCCGAATCTGTATCTCATGACGCTTTCCTCGCCGGCCATCGCGGCCGCGATCGAACCCGGTCAGTTCGTGCATATGAAGATCCCCGGAATGGAAGGCCATGTGCTGCGCCGTCCGTTCTCGGTGTACGCGGCCGATGCGGCGGGCGGCACGCTCGACGTGCTGTACCAAACGGTGGGTTTCGGCACGAACCATCTTGCCGCGCTTGCCCCCGATGTGGCTA
This sequence comes from uncultured Senegalimassilia sp., assembly GCA_937925385.1. Lineage (GTDB taxonomy): Bacteria > Actinomycetota > Coriobacteriia > Coriobacteriales > Eggerthellaceae > Senegalimassilia. Next base: position 1,048 of record CALEWN010000326.1, on the reverse strand, counting down.
ACGAAATCGATTCCGCCGAGCTCATCGGGCCGGTCGGTCGCCGTTGGCAGGCGCCCGATGGCACGCAGCGCGCGCTGCTCGTGGGCGGCGGCGTTGGCGCGGCCCCGTTGTTCATGCTGTGCCAGGAGGTCGTCGGTTCGGGTGCGTACGTTGACTTGGTGCTCGGCGCGCAGACCGCCGATGCCCTCGTGTGCCTGAAGCGCTACGAGCAGCTCCTGTCGCGTGATGTTCGCGTGGCAACCGACGATGGCACGCTCGGTCGAGAAGGCTTCTGCACCTCTTTGGTCGAAGAGGCCCTTGCCGCCGGCGTCGACGGCGCGCCGTATCAGTATGTGGCGTGCTGCGGCCCCGAGCCCCTTATGAAGATCGTGGCCGGTCAGGCCGCCGAGGCCGGCGTTCCGTGCCAAATCTCCCTGGAAAAGCGCATGGCCTGCTGCGTGGGCGCGTGCCTGTCTTGCGTGGTGGACACGGTCGACGGCAAGAAGCGCTCGTGCGTCGACGGCCCGGTGTTCGATGCAGAAAAGGTGGTGTGGTAGATGACTGCAACCCCCATGCTTCCCGCAACCGCGGCCCCCACAAGCGTCAACATGGCCGTCAGCCTCGGTGGGCTTTCCATGAAAAACCCCGTGACCACGGCGTCCGGCACCTTCGCCGCGGGCCGCGAGTACTCCGATTTCGTGGACGTCTCCGCCCTCGGCGCCGTCACCACCAAGGGCGTCTCGCTCAACGGGTGGGAGGGCAACGCCTCCCCGCGCATCGCCGAGGTGCCTTCGGGCATGCTCAACTCCATCGGCCTGCAAAACCCCGGCGTCGAGCATCTGAAGGCCTGCGAGCTGCCGTGGCTTGCCGAGGTGGGCGCAACCACCATCGTCAACGTGTCCGGCCACAGCTTCGACGAGTACGTGCAGGTCATCGAAGCGCTTGAAGCGGCCCCTGTGGACGCGTACGAGGTCAACATCTCGTGCCCGAACGTCGATGCCGGCGGCATGACCATCGGCACGCACGTGGAGTCCGTCGAGAAGGTGGTCGGCATGTGCCGCAAGGCCAC
>CALEWN010000325.1 GCA_937925385.1 uncultured Senegalimassilia sp. | reverse complement strand
TTGCCAGCTGCTCGAGGTCTTCCGCCACCAGACCGTTGCAAGTGTGCGGGATTTCCACGTCGGCGGACAGCTGGCGCACGGCGGCGATGGCGGCATCGGCGGCCTCTTCCGTGCTCATACCCGCAACGTCGACACCCATAGCGCGCGCCACGTCGACCAGGCGCTCGGCGCACACCGGCTTGTTGAACTCCATGGCCACCGGCAGCAGCATGGCGCACGCCACGCCGTGCGGCGTGTCGTAATGCGCCGACAACGTATGCGCCATGGCATGATCGATGCCCAGGCCGACGTTGGAGAAGCCCATGCCGGCGACGTACTGGCCAAGCGCCATGCCCTCGCGGCCGGCGCCCGGCTCGCCCGACTTCGCCTCGGCGTACGCCGCGCGCAGGTTCTTCGAGATCAGCTCGATGGCCTTCAGGTGGAACATGTCGGACAGCTCCCAAGCACCCTTCGTGGTGTAGCCCTCGATGGCGTGCGTGAGCGCGTCCATGCCCGTGGCCGCGGTCAGGCCCGCCGGCATGCTGGCCATCATGTCGGGGTCGACCACCGCCACGTCGGGAATGTCGTTAACGTCGACGCACACGAACTTGCGCACCTTTTCGGGGTCGGTGATCACATAGTTGATGGTGACCTCGGCCGCCGTGCCCGCCGTAGTGGGGACGGCGATGGTGAACGTGGCGTGGTTCTTCGTGGGCGCGATGCCCTCGAGCGAGACCACGTCAGCGAACTCGGGATTCTCCGCGATGATGCCGATGCCCTTGGCCGTGTCCATGGCCGAACCGCCGCCCACGGCGACGATCATGTCGGCGCCGGAAGCCTTGAACGCCGCCACGCCGTCCTGCACGTTCTTGATGGTGGGGTTGGGCTTGATCTGGTCGTAGAGCTCCCACGGGATGCCCGCTTCGTCAAGCTTGGCCGTCACCTTGCCCGTGACGCCAAATCTCACCAGGTCAGGGTCGGAGCACACGAACGCCTTCGCGAAGCCGCGGCGCGTGATCTCGCCGGGAATCTCCCCAATCGCACCGGCACCGTGATACGAGATGTTGTTGAGCACGAAACGATTGACCGCCATGGCGGCACCCCCTTTACATGAGCGGGCTTTGCGGTTTCCCCTGACGAAGCCCGCACCGTTACAGCTGTTGTCAGTGTACCGCCGCTGAACGCCGTTTACCGGAGAAATCGCAACGCTCACGGTAACGATTAGGTGGCAAAGGCAACCGAGGGCTATCTCTTCCCAAGTTGCTTTGCCCGCAAGAAGCTTTCACCAAGTAAAATCACTTACGAGGCCGCGGCACGCCCCGACCTTCGAATCGGGACACGGCAGCAGCCTTGCTTTGCCTTCTGTGAGCAGGGGGACGTAGGTGCGTTCACGAACGCGAACGTACCTACGTCCCCCTGCTCACCCGGCGTGCGCCAAAGCGAGGAGCGCCCGATGTGCGCGATCTTTCGAGAGCATTACGCTTGATAAAGCACCGTGAGGTGGACAAAAAACCGAGCGTTGCGCTGATAAGGCACGAGTCGGGGCAGGATCCGGCTTTAGATGCGGCGAAACCTATCCCGAAACCCGCATCTGCTACCCAACTTTGCTCGGATGATCAAACGCACCATGCCGCCATCTCTCGCCTTTTTGGCCACGAGCACAACGGATAGCCCGAAAGAGCCACACCTTGCGCCCAGTAACGCGAACGCGGAAGCGCAAACAGGGGACGGAGATGCGTTCACAGCAATGCGCTGCGTTCCCAAGATGCCAACGTGAACGCGCCTTTGTCCCGTGCCCCCTTGAGCGGCGGCAAGCGCCCGCGGCAGCGGAACGCACGAGCAGCACGAACCCGCGGCGACGCGAGCCCGCGACAACGGCACGCGCACGGGCGGGCCAGCTACTCGAAAAACCTTGCGACCCCGACGGGGATGCACTCGCGGATGAGGCCTACCAGCTCGGCGTCCTCGAAATCCATGCCCTGATCGAACCAATAGCGCGTGCAGCCTGCGCAGCCTTTCGAGAAAAAGTCCAGGCAGAACCCCGTTTCCTCCTGATCGAGCACGCCGAATACGCGCACGCGGGCGCCGTACGCGTCGCGCAGCGCATGATGCATCACGCGATACAGGCTGTTCACGTCCTGAGAGGTGAAGGCGTTGCGCAGAAACGTCTTGCGCTCGTGGCACAGTTGGAGGAACTCGATGTAGCACTCGTCGAAGGGCGCGAGCGTCCCCATTCGCTCGAAGGGAGCGGCGAACATGTCGCGGAAACAGTACTCCATCAGGTGATACTTGTCGGAAAAGTGGTGATAGAAGGTCTGCTTGCTCACGCCGGCCGCGGCGGCGATCTCGGCAACGCGCACCTGGTCGAGCGGCTTGCATTCCATCAGGCCCGTAAGCGCATCCGCCAACAGCCGCTTCGAATCCGCCATGAAAGCCTCCTTCACCGAGCGGCATCGGATGCCGCATTTGATACTTTCATAGTAGTAAATGCCGGCGAATTCCAACGCAGATGCCGCAGAACCTTCGGCGAGCGGCGCGGCCGGGAGCAGCGCGGCGCGATACAATAGCGCGCATGAAACCTATCGCTCACATACACACCGATTTGCCGCAGAAGTTCGGCATCCCCCGCAACAGCTTCCTTGCCCCGCATCTGCAGGGGCACATCGTGTTCGAGCCGGAATACGCACTGAACAGCGCCGTTGCCGGAATCGACAGCTTCTCGCACCTGTGGCTGCTGTGGCGTTTCGAAAACGGCGAACCCGGCGGGGGCGCCGCCGACGTCGCCGACGCGCGAGCAGCCGCTGCGACGGACGGGCGCGAGGCTGCAGCCTATCGCGCAGCAAACGGGGAAACACCCGACAGCGAAACCGCTGCCAGCGCGGCCGCAGCACGCAAAACCACGCCGGCTGCAGAGGACAACGCGAGCCTGAACAGGAAAGACGCCCCTGCGGCTGGCGTACCCGCAAACGCCGGGAACGCGAGAGAAGGCACGGCGACAGGCGAGCGCGCGGCCGCACCCGCTGCCGCCTCCCCCAAGCCCGCGCGCTGGTCGCCTACCGTGCGGCCGCCGCGGCTGGGCGGCGCCGAGCGCGTGGGCGTGTTCGCCACGCGCAGCCCGTTCCGCCCGAACCCCATCGGACTGACGTGCGTGAAGCTCGACCGCGTAGAGCTCACCGACGCTGGCCCTATCATCCACGTGCTCGGCGCGGACCTGCGCGACGGCACGCCCATCTACGACATCAAGCCCTACATCCCCTTCGCCGACTGCCACCCCGACGCGTGCGGCGGATGGATCGAGGACGCGCCCTGGCATGAGCTTGACGTGGACTTTCCCGAGCAGCTACAAGCCGAAGTGCCCGCCAGCAAGCTGACCGGCCTAACGGAGGTGCTGCGCCAGGACCCGCGCCGCGCCGGCAGCAAATATGAGCCGACCCGCGTCTACCACCTGGCATACGCGGGTCTTGACGTGGCATTCACCGTGGACGGGGACGTCCTGCACGTGGTGTGCGTGAGCTAGCGGGGGCGCCCGAAACCCGCGTCACCGGCTTCCGGGGCCTCGCCGACGCTCGCTACCACCGGCGCCCCGCCGTAGCATGCAGCCTTTACGCGATGTCGCCGGCGGCGTGGCGGGCGGCGTAGCGGCCGAACGTGACCTGACGGCCCAGGCAGTTGCCCACCAGGTACACCGGGTAGTTGCCGGCATAGTAGCTGCCGGAGCAGGTGCCCACGGCGTACAGGCCCTTGATCGGCTTGCGGTCCTTGTCGATGACCTGGCAATGCTTGTTGATGCGCGGGCCGTCGATGGTGGTCAGCAGCGACCCACCATACCACGCGCCATAGAACGGCGCCTGGCGAATAGCGGACAGGCGATAGGCCTCCTTGCCGAACTGCGTATCGGCGCCCGCATCGTACATGGCGTTGTAGTTCTCGACGGTCTTCAGGAACTGCTCCTTGGCGTCGCCCTCGAAGCCGAGCTTGCCTGCAAGCTCCTCCAGCGTGTCGGCCTTCATCATCAGGCCGCCATCCAGCTGCTTTTTGTACGCCTCATCGACGGTCTTGCCCTTCAGCGTGCTCTTCCACGTGGTCGCCGAGCAGCCCTGGGTCTTGAAGATCTGCACGTCGGCAGGAGCGTTCACGTCGAACACCTGGCACCACACGCCACCGGGATGGGAAGCGGCGGCGAAGGGGATGGCATCGTAGTTTGCGGACTCGTTGGCGATGCGCTCGCCGTTGCGGTCGACCTTCAGGAACGGCTGGGAGCCAAGGTTGAACTGGCCGTTGGTCGCCCAATTGCCAGACTCGTCCATGCCGGCGTCCTGACCGGGCTTGACGATGCCGCGATCGAACACCATGGTCGCGCCCACGCTGTCCATGTCAGCGCCAGCCCAAAGCGCCGCCTTGATGCCGGCACCGGTGTTGTACGTGTTGTAGTTCAGCGACGTGATGCAGCGCACGGCCTCGGGGTCGCGGACCTGCAGCATGTCTGCGTTCGCGGCATAGCCGCCGCATGCCAGGATAACGCCCTTCTTCGCGTTGACCTGCTTGTACCCGTTCTCCACCTTGAAGATGGCGCCCGTCACGGCACCGTCACCGTCCTGCACCAACTTCACCAGATCGTGGCTGTACAGCACCTGGCCGCCGTCGTCCTCGATGACCTTCGTCATGGCCTTGACGTGCTCGGTCTGGCCACGCTCGTTGACGAAGCCGGGGTTGGTCACGTGATGGCACTCGGGCGGGATGAAGTAGGAGGTGCCGCCGGCGTTATCGTTCTCGGTGTCGACGACGACCTGGGACTCCTGACCGAAGTGCTTCGTGTACGTGTCGGCGATCCACTCGACGGTGGCGCCGGAGTTCTCGATCCACGTGCGCAGGACGGACTGGTCGTTTTTGAAGGACGCATAGCGCGCGTGCTCGTTGATCCAACGGCTCTCCTCGAAGTCGAGGTTCTGCTCCTTCTGCCAGCGCGAATGGATGGCGCCGATGTCGTAATGGGTGGCGGCTGACTCGGCGCCCTTCTCCACGATCACGAAGTTCGCGCCCAGCTCGGCCAGCGTGGCACCGGCCATGATGCCGGACATGCCCGCGCCGACGACCAGCACGTCGGTCTCAACGGTTTCCTTGATGTCGCCGGAGGCGATTTCGGGGGCGGTGCCCAGCCAATCGACGCCGGAAGCGCCGGCGGAGGCGTTGCCGTTCTTGATGGCGGCCACATCGGCGGCGCGCTCGGCGGCGTTCTTCGGTGCGGCGCAACCGGTCAGGCCCAATGCGGCCAGGGCGCCCATGCCGGCGGCGCCGGTCAGGAAGCTGCGACGGCTGAGCCCACGAGTCTGTTCGTTCATGCTTTTCCCTCCATTGTGTATGCGTATGGTTCTCGCTCGACGGGTTCGAATCGGATCGGGCATTCAGCAATACGCTGAGCCGCATCATACGAAGGCGGCGCGAAAGCGTCACCACCCCGCATGGGGTATCCTTCGCGAGGATGAAGCTTGCGAAAGGGAGCGAAATGAGAAGAGGGGGTTTTGCGCCCTATTTGCCACCCCAATAGGGTGAAAAAACGCGTTTACCCAGATGAGAGAAGGGTTTCTTCGGTTTCACCGATGGCATGAAGCGAGTATAATGCACGAAACCGTAAGCAGGAAGGAGTCTCATGCGCATCGCATCCACCAAAGATGATATCTCGTCCATCTTCACGCCGAGCATGCTTGCGTGCGCATTCGCTTACGCCGCGCTAAAGCTTGCGGGATCGGTGACCAACGGATACCTCTACCCCTTGGTCGCAACCGCCGACGGGTGGATCAGGGAGATGTCCACGCTTGTGGTGGCGGCGACCTTCCTTGCGATAACGATCGTTGCATACCGAAAGCCTCAGGTCGTCCGCGCGCCCGCGCTTGTCGCGCTCACCTGCGCGCTCACGCTTGCCGCCATGGCGCTCGTAGGCGCAGGGCTTGGCCTTCATAACATCACGCTGCTTTCCCTTGGCATCTTCTGCCGATCGATTAGCAGGGCGCTCACCCTATGCTTGTTCGCGTTATGCCTGGTCCAACTTGAATCTGGGAAGCAAGTCAGCTTCGCCATAGCGTTAGGTTTGTTCATTTTCAGCGTGCTGGACCTGTTCAGAGGCGTTATCGGCACGCCGCTGAACGCCATCTTGCTGCTTGGTGCGACGCAGATCGTCGTGGCGGCGTGGGTCGCGAAGCCTGCAAGCCGCGTGCTCGACATCACCAGCGCCGGCGATTCGGTCGACGATCTGAAGCTGGCCGACCCCACGGCGTTCCTTCCCATTTCCCACGGCGTTTTCGTGTGCATCCTGCTGTTCTCGGCAGCTTCGGGATTCGCCCTGACGTTCAACGAGGTTGCCGGCGCTCCGCCGACGCTGCTGGTAAACACGCCGCTTTTGGCTCTTTTGCTTCTTTTCCTGCTGTTAAGCTGGGGGAATAAGCGTGAAGACGTGCTGTTCACCCTTTCGGTGCTTATCGTCATGGCAGGTTTCTTGACAACGCCGCTGTCGTTTAACGGGGCCTTTTCGAGCACATCGGGCACGCTGCTGCGCTTCGGGCAGCAGTGCTTCGATGTGCTTGCTTGGACGGTTATAGCGGCCATCGGGCGCCGCAACGTATACGGCTACCTGGTGTCCGCGGGAGTCATGCAGGTGATGAGCAGCATCGGCACGCTTATCGGCGCCGTGTCCGGCCATATCACCAACGATTTCGTGGCCACCGACTTCTTCATAGCCACCGGCTTCGCCCTGACCATGGTGTTCGTGTTCTTCGCGTTCCTATGGTGCGGCTTCCGCACTTTCAGCTTCACCGATGCCATAGAGTCGGTCACGGCCGTCAGCCACCCCAGCTCCGGAGAGCAGGGCGAATCTGCCGGACGCTCTCCGCTTGGCCGCGGAGAGACGCTGGCTGCGGGCGACGGCTGCGGCTTCGCACGCGCTGGGGACGCCGAGCGCACGGCCACGGACGCAGCGGTGGCGCTGACCGATGCAACGACGGGCTGCAAGGCGGAGAGGGCGCGCCAACACGAGCCTGGCCGATCAGCTTACAAGGAATCTCCTGCTCAGAGACATGGTTGTGGAGCATACGGCGAATCCGATGCGGATGCGGGCAAGACCGCCATGGCGATGCCGAGCGCTTCCGGGGAAGAGCCTGCCGTGCGCGGGCAAGATGCAAGGCCGACGCTTTCCGCAAACGGCACCGCGGTTGCAGGCGAAGCTTTTATGGCTAATGTCGCCGCCGCAAACGGCACCGCCTCCGCAAACGACGTTCCCGCAAGCGATGGCGCTTCCGTCATGGATGCCGCACGCACAGCGCGCACCATTCCCTTCGAAAACGAGCCTGCCCCCGAAGCCGGCGCCGCAACACCTGCGCCCAATCAACTTGATGAGAACTGCGCGCGCCTAAGCGAGGAGTTCGGCCTCACCGCACGCGAGCGCGAGGTGTTCGGCTTGCTCGCCCATGGGCGCAACGGCCGCTACATCATGGATCACCTTGTCATCAGCCGCAACACGGCGAAGAGCCACATCAAGCACATCTACACCAAGCTGGGCGTTCATTCGCATCAGGAGCTCATCGACATGGCGACAAGCGGGGAAAGCCGGTACCCCCCCCCCGGGGGCCCCCCCGGGGGCGGGCTGGGGGCCC
>CALEWN010000324.1 GCA_937925385.1 uncultured Senegalimassilia sp. | reverse complement strand
ATCATAGTGAGTCGTGCTTCCTCTTATTACAGCTCCCAGGCAGATGACGGCATCGAACTTGTCGCTTTGCGCCATGCGCTGGGCCACCACGGGGATCTCGAAGGCGCCGGGGACCCATGCCACGGTGACAGCCTCTTCCGGCACATCGTGACGGCGCAGCGCGTCAAGCGCGCCGCCGAGCAGCTTCGACGTGATGAACTCGTTGAAGCGGGCGCACACGATGCCCACCTTCATACCCTCGTTGATCACCTTGCCTTCGATGATGTTGACGGCCATGATGGCTCCTTTCTGTTGTACGAACTATGTGCAACGCTTAACGGTACGGATCGGCTAGTCTTCCACGTGCTCGAGCAGATGCCCCATGCGGTGCGCCTTGGTCTGCAGGTAGCGGCGGTCGTGCTCCTGGGGCGCGATCTCGATGGGCACGCGCTCGGAGATCTCCAGGCTGAAGCCGGAAAGGCCGTACACCTTATCGGGGTTGTTGGTGAGCAGGCGCAGCGACTTGCAGCCCAGGTTGCGCAGGATCTGCGCGCCGCTCCAGTATTCGCGCAGGTCGGGGGCGAACCCGAGCGCCTCGTTGGCCTCCACGGTGTCCATACCCTGCTCCTGCAGCTCGTAGGCGCGCAGCTTGTTCATCAGCCCGATGCCGCGGCCTTCCTGACGCATGTACAGCAGCACACCGCGCCCCTCGGCCTCGATGGCGGCAAGGGCGGCATGCAGCTGCTCGCCGCAGTCGCAGCGCTTCGAGCCGAACACGTCGCCGGTCAGGCATTCGGAGTGAACGCGGCACAGCACGTCGCGCCCGTCGCCTAGATCGCCCTTCACAAGCGCCACGTGCTCCTCGCCCGTGATGTCGTTCACGAAGCCGTGCGCCTGGAACGTGCCGTACTCGCAGGGCAGCTGCACGCTTGCCTGCTCGTGCATGTGGTTGTCGTGCATGCGGCACCAGTCCTGAAGCTGCTTGATGGACACGATCACCAGGTTGTGCTCGCGCGCCAGCTCGAGCAGCTCGCTCGTGCGCATCATGGTGCCGTCCTCCCGCATGATCTCGCAGCACAGGCCGCACTGCTTCATGCCCGCATGGCGCATGAGATCGACGGTGGCCTCGGTGTGGCCGTTGCGCTCGAGCACGCCGCCGGGCTTGGCAACCAGGGGGAACATATGGCCGGGGCGGCGGAAGTCGCCGGGCTTGGCGTCGTCGTCCACGCACTTGAGCGCGGTGATGGAGCGCTCGGCCGCCGAGATGCCCGTGGTGGTGCTCACATGGTCGATGCTGACGGTGAAGGCGGTCTCGTGGTTGTCGGTGTTCTCGGAGACCATCTGCTCAAGGCTGAGCTTGTGCGCCAGATCGCGGCTCATCGGCATGCAGATGAGGCCCTTGGCCACGCTGGCCATGAGGTTGACGTTGGCCTGGGTGGCGAACTCGGCGGCGCAGATCATGTCGCCTTCGTTCTCGCGGTCGGGGTCATCCACCACGATGATGACGTGGCCGGCGCGCAGTTCGTCGAGCGCTTCGGGGATGGTGTTCATGCTCATAGGTTCGTCCTTTCGGATAGGGTTACGGGATAGTGAAGGGGTCGATGCCGCTGTGCTAGAAGCCGTTCGCGGCAAGGTATTCCAAGGTCAGGGGCGTGGAAGCCGGCTTGCCTGCATGCTCTGCGTCCGGTTCCTCGGTGTTCCGGTTCTTGTTGTACAGCAACCGTTGCACGTACTTGCCTACCACGTCGTTCTCCAGGTTCACCGTGCTGCCGGGGCGGTGCGAGCCCAATGTGGTCTCGGCGGCCGTGTGCGGGATGACCGAAACCTCGAACGCGTCGTCGTAAAGGTCGGCTACCGTCAAGCTGATGCCGTCGACGGTGATGGACCCTTGCGCCACGATGAGAGCCATGATGCCGGCGGGTGCGCCGATGGTGAAGCGGACGGCGTTTTGGTCGCGGCGCACGCGGCGCACGGTGCCGGTGCCGTCGATGTGCCCGGAGACGATGTGCCCGCCGAAGCGGCCGTCGGCCGCCATGGCCCGCTCCAGGTTCACGGGGCTGCCTGCGCGCAGCGCGCCCAGGTTGGAGTGGGAAAGCGTCTGCGGCATCACGTCGGCGGCGAAGCCGTCGGGCAGCAGCTCGGTGGCGGTGAGGCACACGCCGTTGACGGCGATGCTGTCGCCTATGCGCGTGCCCTCGAGCACGCGGGACGCCTTGATGGCCAGCCGGCCCGCGCGTCCGGCCGCAGGGACGCTTGTCACGCGCCCCGTCTCCTCTACGATGCCGGTGAACATGCTGCACCTCCTTGCATCGCGGCGAACGCATTGCGTGAAGCGGGGGTGCAATCTGCCACGCGGGCCGCACCGGCCGCCGCGAACGTGATCTTCAGGTCGTCGCCGAGCGCATGGGCCCTCGGGCAGCCCAGCGCCGTGGACTCGGCCATCCGCGCGGCGCCCGTGCCCGCGACGGGCCCTGGCGCATCGGCGCCGCCAACCACCTTCGGGGCGACATAGACCACGACCTCGTCTACCGCGCCCTCGTCGAAGAAGGCGCCGTGGATGCCCGACCCGCCCTCGACGAGCAGCGAGTCGATGCCCTTCTCGCCCAGCGCACGCAGCAGGGGCCGTACCGCAACGCGGCCCACGGCGTCTTGCGGCACGCGCAGCACCTCCACGCCCTGTGCCTGCAGGCGTTGAGCCTTCGCGCCGGCATCGGTTGCGGGGTCGTCCACGTCGGCGCAGGTGGCAACCGCAAGCGGGGCTTCGCCTTGTGCGCATGAGCGCACGAGCGCGCAGTCCTCGGGGATGCGCAGGTGGGAATCGAGCACCACGCGCAGCGGCTGGTTGCCGGGCTCGTCCTGGCGGCGGCAGGTGAGCAGCGGATCGTCGGCGAGCACCGTGTTGATGCCCACAGCGATGGCGGCCAGGCGATGACGCAGCTCGTGCGTGTCGCGGCGCGATTCGGGGCCGCTCACCCAGCGGGCATCGCCGGATGCACAAGCGATCTTGCCGTCGGCGCTCATGGCCCATTTCGCCACCACGTACGGGGTTTTGCGGCTGATGAATTGGGAGAAGATGGGGTTGAGCTCGTCGCATTCGGCGCGCAGCGCGTCCTCGTCCACGCGGATGCCGGCTTCGCGTAGCTGGGCCGATCCCTTGCCCGCAACCAGCGGGTTCGGGTCGCGGCTGCCCACCACCACGCGTGCAACGCCGGCGGCGATGAGCGCCTCGGTGCACGGGGGCTGCTTGCCGGTGTGGCAGCACGGCTCGAGCGTCACGTAGGCCGTCGCGCTGCGCGCACGACCGCGGGCGGGGTCGGCGGCATCGGCGTCGGTGCGCTCCGCTTCCGCCGCGCCATCGGCGGCGCGACGCGCGCAATCAGCAAGCGCGTTGCGTTCGGCGTGCGCCTGCCCGCACCTTTCGTGCCAGCCTTCGCCGATGATGCGGCCGTCGCGCACGAGTACGCAGCCCACCAGCGGGTTCGGGTTCGTCCAACCCCAACCGCGCCAGGCCAGCTCGATGGCGCGGCGCATGAAGCGGGCGTCGTCGGCGCCGAGCGGGGCCGACGGTTCGGCGTCCTGCATCCTGGCTGCTGCGTGCTCGCATCGTTGTTCGGGTATGCCTGCCATGGGAAGCCCTTTCTCTTGTGGCCGCCCTGCGGGGTCCAGGCATGAAAAAACGCCCGCAGGGAATCTGCGGGCGTTGATAAGCGGCGAATGGGATGCGGCTGCCAAGAAGCGCTGCCATGCATCCGGGGTGCTGCGGAATGCCGCAGCGGGCACCGGCCATAGGCCGTGTGCGTTCGCGCTCCTGTTCTTCCATCCGGACTGTAACCGTTGGTCCTGGATTCTCACCAGGTCAGCCTGTGCGGGTTGCGGTTGCGGCCACAGGCCGCCTGCTTGCAACCTGCCAGGGTCGCGGACTTCGCCGTGCCGCTTCTTGCAGCGTTTCGACGTTACCGCCAGTGAGGGATTTCACCTCGCCCTGAACAGATATCTTGGTTGTGAGTATAGAAGTGCCTTCCATACGCCACAAGGGGACACTTTTTACGATTTGATGCAATTTCCAGGTGGGTAGACGCAAAAAACGCCGGCAAGCCAGCGTTTTAGCGCGAAAAAAGGCGACATCTTGTGCGATGCCGCCCATTTAACGCGATGCGAAGCCTGTGCTAGTCAAGGCAGGCGCTGCAGTTCGTCTCATCGCCGAACAGCAGGTTGCGCTCCTCGCCGTCAAGCGCGTCGCGCGCCTGGTCGCGCAGGTTGTTCATGCCCGAGAGGAACTGACGGTACAGGATGAGCGTCAGGTAGCGCCCCATGGTGGTCAGCGTCAGCTCGTCGCGGGTGTCGGTGGCGAAGGCGCCATGCGCGCGGAAGAACGCCATCTCCGCCGGCAGCAGGCGCTCGATGCTGCAGCCGAACTGCTTTTTGAAGTCGTTCTTGTCCAGGTGCAGCTGGTAGAGGTGCAGCAGGAAATAGTAGCGGGCCAGGTCGCGCTTGCTCATGACGCACTTGCCCATGATGGACATGTGGCCGGCCTCGATGGCCTCGTTGTACTCGTTCAGGCTGAACGTGTTCACGTACAGCGCGCCGTTGAGGTGCGTGATCGAGCCGCTGCCGATACCGGGGTATTCGTTGTAGGCCACCTGCAGCTCCTCGGCGTACAGGTTGTGGTCATGGGCGCCCTGCTCGTTTAAGCGGTTGAACGTCCAGATGGTGTCGCGGCTGAAGAAGGGATGCTCGCCGCCGCACAGCACCTCGTCGAGGATCTGGTAGTAGCGGAACTCGCGGTTGTAGTCCATCTTGCCCAGCGACTTCTCCATCTTGCGCGTGGTGGCGTTCGAGACGTACAGCGGACTGAACGTGGTTTGGCGCGCCCCGCAGGCCACGATCTTCTCCAGGTCGTCGAACAGGATGTCTTCCGTTTGGTTGGGGAAGTTGAAGATCATGTCCACGTTCACGCTGTCGAAGTAGGGCGCGGCTTGCCCGATGCGCTCGAAGATCTCCTCGCCGCTCCCGTATTTCTTGTAGCGGTCCATCTGTTTGAGCAGGTCGTTGTTGAAGCTTTGCACGCCCACGGACAAGCGCTGCACGCGGCCCTTCATCTCAGAAAGCCACGGCTCGGTCAAGTGGTTCGGGTTCGTTTCGACGCCCACTTCCTTGATGTGGAAGTTGTCGCGCGCAAGGTCGATGGTCTCGCACAGCTCGTCGAGCAGGATGGTGGGGGTGCCGCCGCCGAAGTACAGCGTCTCGAAATCCCAACCGCGTTCCTTGAGCATCATCATCTCGCGGCGCAGGTTCTTGAAGTACGTGCGCGCGATGTCCTCGTGGAACACGTAGCGGTTGAAGCTGCAATACGGGCACAGGACCTGGCAAAACGGCACGTGCAGGTACAGCATGTACTTGGTGCCGGGCTTAGGGCCGGGAAAGAAGTGCTCGTCGGTGGGCTGAAGGTCGAGATGACGCTTGGTCATCCCCTTGACAAGATTCGTGAGAAATCGTTCTGAAAGCATGTGCGCCCCTTACGCATCGGTGCCCAGTATTCGGTAAGTGACCATCATAGCCCTTTGAACGGTTGTGAGCCTGACAAGGTGAAAAAGCACAACGAGGAACACAAACGCTAGGGAATAAAGCGAAGGCGTTGCAGCTTCCAGGAGCCGCGAATGTTACCAATTTGTTTCGAAATACGGTATAGTGGCGTTTCCGTGAATTCTTGTGCGTTTGCACAAATCCAGGGAATCAGTTTCGTATCGGGGAAAGGGGAAAGCCATCATGGATTTCAACGCATGGCTTGTCGATGTCACAGGTGAGATCGACGGCTTCATGTACACGTACATCCTGCTCATCCTACTGGTCGCAGTGGGCGTGTACTTCACCATCCGCACCAAGGGCGTGCAGATCCGCTTCATCAAGGACATGTTCAAGCAGCTGACCGAGAAGAAGCACGTGCAGGGCGAGCGCTCCATCTCGTCGTTCCAGGCGCTCATGGTCTCCACGGCCAGCCGCGTGGGCACGGGCAATATCGCCGGCGTGGCAACGGCCATCGCCACGGGCGGCCCGGGCGCCGTGTTCTGGATGTGGCTTATGGCGCTGGTGGGCGCGGCGTCGGCCTTCGTCGAGTCCACGCTCGCCCAGATCTGGAAGGTGCGCGGCACCGACGGCGAGTTCCGCGGCGGCCCGGCCTACTACATCCATCAGGCGCTCGGCAGCCGCAAGCTCGGCGTGCTGTTCAGCGTGCTGCTCATCCTGTGCTTCGCGTTCGGCTTCAACGGCCTGCAGGCGTTCAACGCTTGCAGCGCGCTTGAGTACTACATCCCCGACTACGCCACCAACGGCGTGGCCGTGGCGGCCGGTCTGGGCTTGGTGGTGTTCACCGCCGGCGTCATCTTCGGCGGCTCGAAGCGCATCAGCGTGATCACGTCCATCATCGTGCCGGTCATGGCCATCGCCTATATCGCCATCGCGCTGTGGACCACCATCGCCAACATCACCTGGCTGCCCGCCGTGTTCGGCCTGATGTTCGAAAGCGCCTTCGACTTCCAGTCCATCTTCGGCGGCTTCGCCGGCTCGGTGGTCATGCTCGGCATCAAGCGCGGCCTGTACTCCAATGAGGCAGGCATGGGTTCGGCTCCTAACGCCGCCGCCACCGCCAGCGTTTCCCACCCGGTCAAGCAGGGCCTTGTGCAAAGCCTGTCGGTCTACATCGACACGCTCATCATCTGCACCTGCTCGGCCATGATGGTGCTGGTGTTCTACGTACAGGATCCCGCTGCGGCCGAGGGCCTCAACGGCATGCCGCTCGTGCAGATGGCCGTGAACAACTCCGTGGGCCCCATGGGCATCCACTTCATCACGTTCGCCATCTTCATGTTCGCCTACTCCAGCCTCATTGGCAATTACTTCTACGCCGAGAGCAACTTCCGCTTCATCAAGAACGACTCCAAGACAGCGCTGATCATCTTCCGTCTGGCGTGCCTGGCGGTCATCTTCTACGGCGCGGTGAACAGCTTCGACTTGGTGTGGAACCTGGCGGACATCACCAACGGACTCATGGCCTTTCCTAACCTGATTGCGCTGTATGCCCTAAGCGGCGTGGTCATTGCCGAGGTGAAATCCCATGAGCAGCAGGGGAGGCATATGTCTCGACCATAAAATAACAGGATGGCGTAAGGCATCCGGTTATCTATCATTCTTGACTTGCTTCCTCTGCCGCAGGATAGAGGCAACGGAGCTTTAGCTGGTCAAACAGCTGGAGCCATTCCTCGCTGGGCTTGCGGTTTGTGACAATCAATTTAACATCTGTCAACTCTGCAATCTGGACAAAGGAAATTTTGTCAAATTTTGAGTCGTCCAGCGCCAAGATCGTCTCACTGGCAGAGCGCATCATGGCCTGTTTTGTTGAGTCATGATACTCGCTTGAATCGGTGATCCCGCAGGAAGGGCTTAAAACCTTGCAGTAGATAATCGCTTTATCCACATGGAAGTTTCGAATCATTTGGTGGCACTGGGAGCCGATCAGGGCCAGGGATTCCGGTATTAACCGGCCGCCGGTAGACAAAATGTACCAGCCAGTTACATCCGCCAACTCAACAATCACATCAAAGGAATTCGTAATCACCGTCACATCCCGCTTCTCCTACAGC
>CALEWN010000323.1 GCA_937925385.1 uncultured Senegalimassilia sp. | reverse complement strand
TTTGCGATATAGCGCCCGGGCGACGCTGTCTGGAATGAAACGAGTAGCCCTATCGAGCCCGTCCGCCCCACCACGCAATACGCAAGACCCGCCAAACGGCCCCGGCTATAGCGCATTTCGATACCGATCTGGTCGGCGATGCGCATGAACCGCGGGGCACACGTCGGCTTCGCTTCTATGCCTACCTCGCGACCCGTGCGCAAGATATCGGCGAGCAGTTTCTCATTTTGCTCGATACCGTTAATCTCATCCACGATACGATCGCCGACTGCTCCTCTCTCGCTTCCTTATGGCGAAAAAGAACGATATCGAATGACGCTACGTCGTCATCAACACTAAACGGCGAGAAAACACCACGATTTCAAGCATCGAGCCATATCGTCCAGGTCGCACCTGGGAAGGAAGTAAGCGCTGGAGGCCGAAACAGCTCACGAAAGCGAAGTTCGCCTTGAGCGACGCGCTCAACGAACACTACCCGTCCGTCATTGCCTGCGACCTGACCGATCGATACCGCCACTACCGATGCCCGCATTCCGGCAGCGCGGTTTTCGTCGCGTTTTCCGGCGCGCCCAACAGCGTCCCCCGTCGATGCCCAAACATTCCTGCAAATCGTAATGCGATGCACGCAAGAGCCCGGCATCGACGATGCTTGAGCGGGCGCGGCGAGGGCTGTACACGGGCTGCATCGGATACTTCTCCGATGCGGGCGACTGCGATTTGAACATCGTCATTCGAACGATCGTGCGCGAAGGCGAAAAAACGTTGCTCGGCGTTGGCGGAGGAATCACCACGGAATCTGACTTCGACTTCGAGTACGATGAAACGCCGCAGAAGGCCTTAGCGCTACGCGAGGCGGCATCAAGCTGAAAGCCGCGCACAGCCGCGGAAGGCAGCAACGACGAGTGTCCTCTAAACGGAAGGGCAGAATGAGGGTCGTCTTCGAGTCGGCCCTCGTCGCACGCCCCCCCAAAAAGCGCCCCGCCAAACGCGGGGCGCTACAAGCAAAGCAAGCTTTGTTGGCTAACCCATAATCTGAGCAAGGTCGGCTTCGGGGGTGGAAATGGGGCGGATGCCGTAATTGTCCACCAGCACCTGCAGCACGCCGGGGCTCACGAACGCCGGAAGCGTGGGGCCCAAGTAGATGCCCTTGATGCCCAAATGCAACAGCGTGAGCAGGATGCACACCGCCTTCTGCTCATACCAGGAAAGCACCATGGAAAGCGGCAAATCGTTCACGCCGCAGTCAAAGGCATCCGCCAGCGCAAGCGCGATCTTGATCGCACCGTAGGCGTCGTTGCACTGACCGATGTCCAACAAGCGCGGAATACCGTCGATGCTGCCCAGATCCAAGTCGTTGAAGCGATACTTTCCGCAGGCCAGAGTCAGAATAACCGAATCGGAAGGCGCCAGTTTGGCGAAATCGGTGTAGTAGCTGCGTTCCTTGCGCATACCGTCGCAGCCCGCCAGCAGGATGAAGCGCTTGATATCGCCGGCTTTGACCGCGTCGATCACGGCGGGGGCGACGCTCATCACGGTGTCGTAGCCGAAACCAGTGGTGACGCTGGTCCCGCCGTTGATGCCGGTGAAGGTCCGATCAGCGGCCCAACCGCCCAGCTCCAGCGCCTTATCGATAAGGGCCGAGAAATCTTTGGTGCCGTCGTCGCGAACCTCAACGGTACACGCACCCGGGAAACTCACAGGACCGGTGGTGAATACGCGATCGGCATACGACTCATCCGGTTTCAACAGACAATTGGTCGTCCACAGAATGGGCGCAGGCAGGTCTTTGAATTCCTTGCGCTGGTTGTGCCACGCAGTGCCGTAGTTGCCTTTCAGCTGGGGATACTTGCGCAACTCCGGATAAGCGTTAGCGGGGAGCATCTCGCCATGGGTGTACACGTTCACGCCGCGACCCTCGCTCTGCTCCAAAAGCTGCTTGAGGTCGTGCAGGTCATGACCGGTGACCACGATGAACGGCCCTGCCTCAACCTTGAGCTCAACCGTCGCGGGCTCGGGCTTGCCGTAGGCGGAGATGTTCGCATCCTCCAACGCTGCCATCGCAGCCAGGTTGACCTCACCGCACTTGAGGACCAACGGCAGCAGCTCGTCCATCCCCATCTCGGAGCCGACGGCGCGCATACCCTCGTACAGAAACGCCGTCACAGCAGCATTGGTCTTCCCCAGCATCTGCGCATGGTAGGCGTACGCCGCCACGCCGCGCATGCCGAAAAGCAGCAAACTCTTCAGGCTGCGGATATCCTCCTGTGCGTCCCACAACTCGCCCATGTCGTACAGATTGAATTCGCCCAGGGCGATAGCCTTAGCGCGAACGCGGCGCTCAAGGGCGGCAATAGCCTCGGGGTCGAAGCTGACGTTGCTCACGCAGGCGAACATGCCTTCGAGCATAAGCCCGTCGGACTCGGAATCCCCCTTTCCGCCGTTCTCGGCTCGGGCCAGGGCGACCAACGCCCCGGTCAACTCGTCTTGCAGCCGAGCCACATCGGCGGTCTTGCCGCATACGCCGGCGGCTCCGGTGCAGGCGGTGCATCCCGCCGTTTGTTCGCATTGGAAGCAGAACATGTTCCCGTCAGTCATTTCACGCTCCTCAATCAAAGGGTGTCTTTTCGAAGTGACTGCACTATACTGTTGTGTCTCATACATTTCTGTTGTAGAACCTACAGGTGAAGCCAATGCTTGATATCCCCACTTCTTCTTCAATGCTTTTCGCCGGCATAACCCAAGACGAAGCGAACCTGATGCTGCCTTGCCTCGGGGCGACAAGAAGGGCTTTCAGCCGGGAGGAGCGGATCATGCGCGCCGGCCAGCCCACCGAATACCTCGGCGTCGTCCTGTCCGGGCGCGTGCGGATCGAGGTCTCGGACGCCTGGGGCGAGACGACGATCCTGGATATGCTGGGCCCTGGCTCGCTTTTCGCTCACGGATACGCCTGCAGCATGGAGCCCCTTGACATCGACGTGCTGGCGGACTCGGCCTGCGAGGTGGTGCTGCTCAAAGCCGAACGCATCATCCACCCCTGCCCCAAGCAATGCGGCTGCCACTCGCACATTTCCTCGAACCTCATGCGCGCCTTGGCGCTAAGCAACCTTGATATGAACCGCCGCGCCATCGCCATGACCCCAAAAACCATTCGGGGCAAGATCCTCGCCTTCCTCTCGCAGCAGCAGAAAAAGGCCGGCACCCGCGCCTTCGCCATCCCCTACAGCCAGACCAAACTGGCGAGCTACCTCAGCGTCGACCGCAGCGCGTTGTCGAACGAGCTGTCGAAGCTGCGCAAGGAAGGCATCATCGACTACGAAGGCCGCACATACCGGCTCCTGTAGCGCGCGCAAGCGATTTCCCCCTCGGTGTCCGGGATCTCCTTGTCGGACCGCGCGCCGATCATCAACCCTATGCTTCCGATGGCCCTGTTGTCTTCCTTCAGGCAAACGGCGTACGTCTCCGGCGCGGAAAACACGGTGCGGATGATTTCGGCGCTGTCGTCAACGCTCGAGTGAGGTGGCCAGCCGGCAATCGGCCCCACCCTGTCGTCCTTCGCGTATCTGTACAGGTCCTCTGCGTCCGCTTCGGCCCATGGGCGCAGCATCAACCGCTCCGTTGTCAATTGCATGTCTACCTCCATCGGCCAATTTGGATTGATGTTGATTGCCCCATTGTATTCACTACGACAAAGCTCGACACAGGGGACGCTGACGTTTGCCGCCGGTAAGCGCTTAGGCGAAGGGGGGCCATCGCCGTGTGCGGTAAAGCGCTTCCGGCATCTGCTGCGTTTTTTCGTGCATCCATCTGCCTCATCTGGAATATATCTGCATCAATGATTACAATATGATGCAGATAAACGATGGATGATGCAGATAGGAAGCGCACATGAGGCATTTCGACTACGCGCAGATGCCGCAAGGCTTGCTAACGCCGAAGACCGTGGGATTGCTCACGGCGGTCCATGAACACAAGGGTCGGCAGGCGCTCTACCTCAACGCCAAGGCGGATGTCCTTGATGCCCTGGCGGAAGTTGCGAAGGTCCAGTCAACCGAGGCCTCAAACCGCATCGAGGGCATACGCACCAGCGACAGGCGCCTGCAACAGATCATGTC
>CALEWN010000322.1 GCA_937925385.1 uncultured Senegalimassilia sp. | reverse complement strand
GACCGGCATGCGATATGCCGTCGACCGAGAAGAGGACGAGCAACGCGATGGGGCACAAGGAAACGATCAGCGCCGGCTTGCTATTGCGCACAAGCTTGAACCATGCGCGCAGCAAAGAACCTAGAACACGGCCGATCGTCCGAACGACGACCGACAACACGCCCAGAAGCCAAGATAGAACGCTTCCGGCCGCCGACAAAACAGCGGATCCGCTCGAAGATCGCACCTGCCCGCGTTCGCGAGCGGCACCCGTACGCGATGAGGAACGCTGCCCTTTGGTCCACAAGGTAGGCTGCACACCGGAGCCGTGAGCCGCCGAACGCGTACGACGACCCGACCGCTGTGCGGTTCGAGCCGTCGACGATGTTCTATTCCCTTGTCGTTGCGCACGAGACGAAGCAGTGTGGGAAGAAGTGCGGGCAGCCCCGTGACAGGGCGATCCCCCAGCGTGCCGCGGCCTTCCGGCATTCACGTGGGAAGAATCCCCCGAACGCGTTCGCGAACTAGGGCGCGCAGGGTCCATGCGGGGAGAACCGCTATGCTGCGGGACGCTCACCTTGCGCGCCCCTTCGCCTCAAGCCTGCGAGCCTTCTGCATCTTGCGATATCCAGCCAGCAAATAGTACAGCGTGGTGAACAGGCCGAGCACCAAACCGGCGTACACGAACCAGATGCCCCAGGAGCACGCCTCGGAACCGAAGCCCGGCAACCAGGACGCATCGAACCAGCCAAGACCGCCGAGGAGCGGCATGTTCAGCAGAAGACCGGCGAACCCGACGAACAAAAACGTGGTGGCGACCTTGCCGGGATAGATGACGGCGACGCGCTCGTGATAGCGCTTCAGCAGATACGCTCCCCCGATAAGAAGCATCAGGTCGCGCCCCAGGACGACCACCACGATCCAGATAGGCAGGCGGCCGACCAACATGAGGCCGATCACGCCGCAGCTCATGAGGATCCTGTCGACCGCAGGATCAAGCAACTGCCCGAGCTTGGACACACAGTGCGTGCGACGGGCAAGCTGACCGTCGATCCAGTCGGTGCCAGCCGCAAGCGCGAACATGAACGTGGCGAGCAAATCGTAGCCGTTGAGCAGCAACACCATATACACCGGCACCATGCACAACCTGATGAAGGAGATGACGTTAGGAATGGTGAAGATGCGGTTGGTGACTTCTTCGGTTTTCTGAGCTGACATAGGTTCCCTACCCCGTGGCTTGCAACGCAACACGGGGCGCCCGAAAGCGCCCCGCGCAAGTTTCGTACTCGATTATACTAACCTACCCCACACGCAAAGGTTACGATTGGTCTACCTATTCACCGGCATCTTCACGTTTAGGAGCCGCTTTAGGCTGCTCGGGAATGGTGAAGGTGTGCACGCTTTTTTGGCGCGCCACGCTCTGGTAGGTAGGCTCCATGGTCAAGCTGCCCTTAGGGCACTCATAGGTGCAGCTGCCGCATTGTACGCAACGGAAATGGTCAATGGACCAGGTGCGACCCTTCTTATCCACCTCGATGGCGCCGCAGGGGCAGCGCTTCACGCACAGGCTGCACAAGATGCACGTGGCCTCGTCGACCGCCACATGGCCCTTCAAGCCCGCAGGGGGTTCCTTTTTCACAAACGGGTACAGCACGGTCTCGGGCTTCTTGAACAGCG
>CALEWN010000321.1 GCA_937925385.1 uncultured Senegalimassilia sp. | reverse complement strand
TTTGCAGGCTGCCGGTCATACAATGGAAAGCTGACGAAAATTTTAGGTAGTAAAAGGTTTCGAAAGGCAGCACGCAAGCATGACGCAAGAGCTAGAAACGAAGGACGGACCCGCGTCGTCCCATTCGGCTGATGCCCAGGGCAAGCCCGCCGTCTCCGGCCACCAGGGCAAACCCGGCCAGCACGACAAGGTAACGCGCATGGGCACGGAATCCATCCCGCGCCTTATCACCGAGTTCGCCGTCCCCTACATCTTGGCATGCTGGTCAACGGCGCGTACAACGTCATCGACTCCATCTTCCTTGGCCAGGCCATGGGCGAGATCGGCTTGTCCACCGCCACGGTGGCCATGCCCATCATGACGGTGTTCATGGCCATCGCCATGCTGGTGGGCAACGGCGGTAACGCCCTGGCCGCGCTGCGCATGGGCGAGGGCAAGCCCGAGGAGGCCGAGCGCAGCCTGGGCAACACGGTCACGCTCTCCCTTATCGCTTCCGTGGCGGTGGCTATCGCCATGTTCATCCCGGCTTGCATCAATGGGCTGCTCAGCGTGTCGGGCGCCACTCCCGAGGACTGGGACTACGCCATGCAGTTCATCCGCATCATCAGCTTGGGCTTCATCTTCCAGTGCATCGGCATGGGCGTGAACAACTTCATACGAACTGCCGGCGCCCCGAACCGCGCGTTGGGCACCATGATCATCGGCGCCGTTGCGTGTACCGTGTTCAACGCGCTGTTCGTGCTGGTCATGGGCATGGGCGTCGTGGGCAGCGCGCTTGCCACCGTGTGCGGTCAGGCCATCTCGTGCGCCACGGTCCTGTGGTACTTCTGCTTGACGAAGGACGTCCCCATGCGCCTGCGTCTGCATATGATGCCGCTGCACGGCGAGACGGTGCGCCTGATCCTGTCGCTGGGCCTGGCGAGCTTCGCCGTGCAGGCGGGCATGGCCGCGGTGAACTTCGTGCTGAACAACCTGCTGAACATGTACGGCGCGCAAAGCCCTATCGGCGCGGAGGGCGCGCTGGCGTCCATCGGCGTGGTGCAGCGCGTAGCATCGTTCGTGGTGTTGCCGCTCATCGGCATGTCCATTGCCATCCAGCCGCTGCTTGGTTTTAACTACGGTGCGCACCTGTTCAAGCGCGTGAAGATGACGCTGGCCTGGGGCATTGCGGGCAACACGGTCATCGCCGTGGTGCTGTGGGCGCTCGTGCACCTGTTCCCCGCCCAGATCGTCGGCTTCTTCGGCATCACCGACCCGACCCTGCTGTCGTTCACGGTGTTCGCGCTGCAGGTGCAGCTGTTCCTCATCCCGTTCGTGGGCTTCCAGATCGTGGGCTCGAACTACTTCCAGGCAACGGGCCAGCCGGCGAAGTCGGTGTTTCTGTCCCTCACGCGCCAGATCCTGTTCCTGATCCCGCTCTATATCGGCCTGCCCATGGTCATGCCCGTATGGTTCCCGGGCTATACGGGCCTGGATGCGCTGTATTTCGCGTGCCCCGTGGCGGACTTCCTGGCCATCTTCACCACCGGCGTGTTCGTCCTGCTGGAGCTCAAGCGCCTGCGCAAGCTGGAGAACGGCCAGCTGCAGGCCAAGTTCTAACGGTGCGAAGGGCGCCCGTTTTTGAGCGCGGCGCCTTTAGCTTGCGGCTGCTTCGATACCTTGATTTGTTTCAGCCTTGCAACGTTTTTGCGCTGCAAGGCTTTTTTGCGGCCAAAACCGGCGGAGGAAATTGTGCGCGTGCTACAATTCCGCTGTGATTTGTAGGAAATAGGATCGATGCGTACGGTGCAACGATCGCCGCGATGGTATCGCGGATGAGCCTTCCGGGCGAACCGGGAGGACAAGGAAGGGGAAACCGTGGAACAGGTTCAGAAGAAGACGGCCGCCGGGTCACGCACGCGTTCGATCGCGTTCGTCGCATTGACGGTCGCCATCACGGCGGTATCGGCGTGGGTGACGGTGCCCCTGGGCCCCGTGCCGTTCACGCTGCAGATCTTCGCCGTGGCGTTCATGGTGCTGGTGCTGCAGCCGAAAGAGGCTGTTGCGGCCATCACCGCGTACCTGGTTCTGGGCGCCGTGGGCGTTCCCGTGTTCAGCGGCATGCGCGGCGGCATCGGCGTTCTGGCCGGTGCGACCGGCGGCTTTTTGTGGGGCTACCTGCTGGGCGTCGGCCTGGCAGTGGCCGTGCGCTTCGGCTTGAAGGCCGTGCTTGCTCGCGATGGCCAGGCGAAGGGCGCCCGCGCCTTCGCGATCGACTTCCTGACCGGCCTGGTGTTCCTTGCCGTCGCCTACGTGTGCGGCTGGGCGCAGCTCATGGCTGTGGCGTCCATGACGCCCGCCGCCGCCTTCGCTGCCGGCGTTGCGCCGTTCATTCTGGTTGACCTGGCGAAGCTGGTTGCGGCCGTCATCTGCGCCCGCGCCGTCAACGCCGCCGTGGGGCATCGCGCATAAGCGATCCCGCATATCTCAAGCACAACGAAAAGGCCCGCATGAGCGGGCCTTTTCGCGTTTCGGTGCAGGGCGCGGGGCGTAAGGTTTGCGGGCGGGGCTTCCAGCTGTCGGGCGTGCGGGGGGGCAAAAGAGGGGTTTGGGGCCCCCCCCGCCGAAGGGTTGCGGGCGACCAAGCCGCGTTGGGCTGCTTGATGGGTTGCTCCATCCAGCAGTGGGCGCGCGATCCGGTGGGGCGAGTCATCTGGGTCCCAGGCGTGCGGGTGCGCAAAGGAGGGGTTATGCGCACCCGCACGAGCAGGGCCTGCCGGATGGTCTCGCAGCTGCCGCGGCGCCCCGTTGCAGAAAAGGGGGTCCGGGCTTGCGGTTACGCCTCGTACAGCACGGCGCCGCTGGTGAAGCCGCCGCCGAAGCCTACGAGCACTACCTTGTCGCCGGGATGGATGCTGCCGTTCGCATATGCATCGCACAGCGTCATGGGGATGCATGCCGACGACGAGTTGCCGGCATGCGTGATGGACACCTGGAAGCGCTCGAGCGGCAGGCCCATGCGTTTTGCAGCATACTTGATGATGCGCAGGTTCGCTTGATGCGGCACGATGAACTGCACGTCGTCGATGGTCAGGTTCGCGCGGCGCAGCACCTCCTCGATAGCGGCGGGCATGGCGCTGGTTGCGAACTTGAACACCTTCTGGCCGTGCATGCTCAGGACCTGGCGCGGAGCTCCGGCGGCGATGCGCTCCGTGGTGTCGAGCTCGGCATCGATGAGGGCGATGCTGGGGTCGGCTTGCTGCAATGCGTTCGGGTCGACGCCTTCGGGCGTGAACGGCTGGGGCGCGTCGAAGCAAGCGGGGCAGGTGAGCGCGTTGGTGTGGTCGTCGTCGTTTTTGATGTACCAAGACAGGATGCCAGGTTTGCGTTCGTCCCATTCCACCACGGCGGCGCCGGCACCGTCTCCGAACAGCACGCACGTGTTGCGGTCGGCCCAGTCGACGACGCGGGTCAGGCGTTCGCCGCCGACCACCAGCGCGCGCCTGATGGGGTTGCGGCCTGCAGCGCCTGCAGCGCCCGGGGCGCTTGCCGCCATCATGGTCTCGGCGATGGTCAGGCCGTAGATGAAGCCCGTGCACGCGGCGTTCATGTCGAACGCCGCGGCGTTGACCAGGCCCAAGCGTCGGCGCAACACGGCGGCGCAGGTGGGGACCACCGCGTCGGGCGTGATGGTAGAGTAGATGACGAGGTCGATGTCCTCAGGAGCCACCTTGCACTGCGAATAGCCGCCGTCTGTCCAGCCGAGCGCCTGACGTGCGGCACCTTCGGCCATGTCCACGTTGCTCTCGGTCACGCAAACGCGTCGGGAGAGGATGCCCGTGCGCGAGGAAATCCATTCGTCGCTGGTGTCCACCAGCTTGGTCAGCTCTTCGTTTGGCACGTCAAGTGCGGGCAGCTGCTTGCCGCAGCCGATGATGGTGCAACCCATGATGCTCCTTTGGTATGCGAGGCGGTGCGCCTCGGAAATGATGCGTGTCGATTGCATTCGAGTATAGCATCGCATACGTTGGCCCCTGCGAATCCCCACGTCATGGCCCCTGCCTGCACCGGAATCGATGCGCGGGTGAATCAAATGCCTGGGGCCGTGGGGACGTTTCAGCCGGCGGAAGAGGCAAGCGCATGTGGCGGATGGGTTGGGACCGCGTGCGGAAGAGGTCCGCTTGTTTGTCGGCTATCGGCTTAATGAGCAGGGCTGCCCTTAGATGGCCTTGGTCTTCCCGTGAGGCTTCTTCACCGAGATGTCGGCGGGGATGGAAGGAATGGCGATCATGAAGCACGCCCCGCCCTCGGGCAGGTTGACGGCCTCGACGGTGCCGTCATGCGCCTCGGCGA
The DNA here is from genome assembly GCA_937925385.1 of uncultured Senegalimassilia sp. Classification (GTDB taxonomy): domain Bacteria; phylum Actinomycetota; class Coriobacteriia; order Coriobacteriales; family Eggerthellaceae; genus Senegalimassilia. The sequence continues at coordinate 12,012 of CALEWN010000321.1, read as the reverse complement.
TGGACTTCACGATGGCAAGGCCCAAGCCCGTGCCTCCCGTGCCGCGCGTTCGGCTGGCGTCGGTGCGGTAGAAGCGGTCGAACAGCAGCTTGGGGTCCACGTCGCCGAAGCCGCAGCCATCGTCTTTCACGGCGATGATGGAGTTGCCGTTCATGCCGAACAGCTCGACTCTGATATGCCCGCCGGGCTTGATGAAGCGGCTGGCGTTCTCCACCAGGTTGGTGACCGCTTGCCGCAGGCTGTCGGGATTACCCAGCACATCGGGCGCCTCGCCCGAGACGCACGTGTTCGCCTGACGGTCGTGCAGGATGGGCGATAACGCGTCGACCACGCTGTTCGCCAGATCGCGCAGGTTCACGCGCTGCATGGTTTCAGGGATAGGGGAGCTTTCTATACGCTGCAGCGTGAGCAGGTCGTGCGTCAGGCGGCTGAGGCGCTCGCTTTCGTTCACGATGATGTCACAGAACTTCTCATGCAGCGAGGGCGGCAGGTCGGGGTCGGCGAGCATCTCGGCGTTGCCTCGGATGGCAGTCAGCGGCGTGCGCAGCTCGTGAGCGACGTCGCTGATGAACTCGTTTTGGCGGCGTTCCTTGATGGCAAGGTCGTGCTGCTGCTGGGTGGTGGTTTGCACGAGACGCTTGAAGTCGCTGGTCAGCAGGTCGGCCTCGTACATGCGGCCGTCGGGCTCGAACGTGACGGGCGCGCCGTTGCGGAACGCCGCCGTCTTCTTCGCCAGGTCGCTGAGCGGCTCGGACAGGAAGTGCCCGATAAGCAGGCTGATGCAGAAGATGACCACGCCGATGGGGATCAGCGCCAGCAGGACCGCTATGGAGGCGTCGTATACGAGCATGCACACGACGGCCGCGACCACTGCAGCGAGTAGGCTGAGCAGCGTGGCCAAGAGCGCGAAATATGTCTGCAGCCGTTTTATAGCTTGAACCTATACCCGTAACCGCGAACCGTTTCAACAAGGCCGGGGTCGTAACCGGCTTGCTCGATCTTATCACGCAGGCGCTTGATGTGGGTGTCCACGGTTTTGGTTTCCGTAAGGTATTCCCAGCCCCATGCGTCGCGCAGCAGCTCCTCGCGGGAGACCACCTTGCCCGCGTTCTTCATAAGGCATGCCATCAGCTCGAACTCGCGGGGTGTCAGGTCGATGTCGCCGGCGGGGCCGGTGGCGGTGTGAGCGTCCTCGTCGAGCGTGATGCCGCTGGCGGTGATGGCGTGGCTGTTCGGCGTGAGCTCGTTGCCCTGGCTGCGGCGTAGCAGCGCGCGGACGCGGGCGATGAGCTCGCGCACGCCGAAGGGCTTGGCCAGGTAGTCGTCCCCGCCGATCTCCAGGCCAACCACCTTGTCGAGCTCCGTGTCGCGCGCCGAGAGGAACAGCACGGGTGCGGACGTTTTGGTGCGCAGGCGGCGGCACAGCTCGTAGCCGTCCATGCCGGGCAGCATGATATCCAGGACGAACAGGTCGTAGTCGTTTTCCTGGGCCATTGCCAGCGCGTCCTCGCCGTTGTCCACGACGTCGGGCTGGAAGCCCTCTTTCTTCAGGGCGTATCCGACGAACTCCGTGATGGAGGGCTCGTCGTCCACGACCAGGATGCGCGAAGGCGTTTCGTTCATGATGGGCCTCTTCTTTCCATTGCGAAAGCTGCTTGTGCGGTGCGCGGGGCGCAGGATGCCGAGCGCCGGGCGCCGCAGGGCGGCAGCCGTTCCATGTTCTTGCGACAACTATACCCGCATCAGCGCGACAAGTGGCCTTCCCGTCAAAAACACGTTACCTCCCCGGGGCAAAACGGCCCGGTTCGGACACCTCGGGGACGTAGCGCTATCCGTCCGGCCGACATGGCGGCTGGCCGACCCCTTTCCCGAACGCTCGGCGCAGGCGCCCGCCCGGTGCGATTCCGGAAGCTTCCCGCATGTTCGCGAATTGCATTGCAGCCTGCTGTTATACTGATGCACGGAAAAATCGACCCCGTTGCGATACGTTGCGGCGGGGAACCTGAGGACGAGGGGAGCGGCGCCATGCTGCTGGCAATAGACGTGGGAAACACCCAGACCGTGTTGGGCGTGTACGAGGACAAGAAGCTGCGCTTTCGCTGGCGCGTGGCCACGAACAAGCTGCACACGTGCGACGAGCTGCGCGTGAAGCTCATCCCGCTGCTCAGCTCCGAGGGCGTGTCGTTCGAAGACATCAGCGGCGTGGCGCTGGCGTCGGTCGTCCCGGCGCTCACCGACGCGTGGCAGCAGGCGACCAAGCAGATGATCGGCGTGCGCGCGGTGGTGTGCACCGCCGAGAACGCCGCCGGGCTGTTCGACGCCGGCGATTACCCCAACCCCCGCGAGATCGGCGCCGACCGCATCGCCGACTGCGTGGCGGCGCATAAACTGTACGGGGCGCCCGTGGTTGTGGTCGATTTCGGCACCGCCACCAATATGGAGGTGATTGACGAGAGGGGCACGTTCGCTGGCGGCGTCATCGCCCCCGGCGTGGACACCAGCGCCCGCGCGCTGTTCAGCCATGCCACCAAGCTGGGCGCCATCGACCTGGTCAACCCTCACACCTCCATCGGCCGCAACACCGCGCAGGCCATGCAGGTGGGCATCGTCTACGGCGAGGCCGATCGCGTCGACGGCCTGGTCAACCGCATGTTCGAGCAGCTCGGCTACAAGGCGGCCGTCGTGGCCACCGGCGGATTGGCCCGCCGCGTGGCGCCGCTTTCGCGCACCATCACGCACGTGAACCAGGACCTGACGCTCGAGGGCCTGCGCCTGGTCTACGACAACTTCATGGAAAACGACACCACCGGCTTGTACGGTCGTCCCGACTAAGACTTGGGCTAAGGCGCGCTTGCGTTCGGGGCCGGCGGCGGCGTCCGCCGGCCCCGGGGCGCGTTCGCCGGTCGCCGCGCGGCTTGCGTGCGGTCCTCTGTCGGCGTTTCGCGCCCTCGTTGCGCCTTGGGAAATCCCTTGCAAGGCGCTTTCCCGCACCTGCTTCTCCACAATTGCAACAAATTTGACCGCATTTTCGCCGTTGCCTTGAAATCTAGGTTTCTTAACGGTTGCGGTTCGATGGCGGGCAAGGCCCGCCGCTACAATGGCACCTACGTTCATGCGCCTCGCAAAGGGACGGGGCGCGTCCGCATCCAGACGAGAGAGAGGCCCCGACGTGTTGACCGACATCGAAATCGCCCAGGCAGCGACTCCGCAACCCATCAGCGCCATCGCGCAGAAGGCGGGTGTGCCCGAGCAGTACCTGGAGCAGTACGGAACCACGAAGGCTAAGGTGGACTACAACCTGCTGCGCGATCAGGAGCACACGCCGGGCAAGCTGGTGCTCGTGACGGCCATCAACCCCACGCCGGCCGGCGAGGGCAAGACCACCACCACGGTGGGCCTGGCCGATGCGCTGCAGAAGCGCGGCAAGAACCCCGTCGTGGCGCTGCGCGAGCCCAGCCTGGGCCCTGTGTTCGGCATCAAGGGCGGTGCCGCGGGCGGCGGATACGCCCAGGTCATCCCCATGGAGGACATCAACCTGCACTTCACCGGCGACTTCCACGCCATCGGCGCTGCCAACAACCTGCTCGCAGCGCTGCTCGACGCCCACATCCATAACGGCAACGAGCTGGGCATCGACGTCCGCAAGATCACGTGGAAGCGCGTGGTGGACATGAACGATCGCCAGCTGCGCAACATCGTGTGCGGTCTGGGCGGCAGGGCCAACGGCGTGCCGCGCGAGGACGGCTTCGACATCACCGTGGCCAGCGAGATCATGGCCATCTTCTGCCTGGCCACCAGCATTACCGACCTGAAGGAGCGCCTCGGCCGCATCGTGGTCGGCTACACCTTCGACGACCAGCCCGTCACTGCGCACGACCTGCATGCCGAGGGCGCCATGGCCGCGCTGCTCAAGGACGCGCTCAAGCCCAACCTCGTGCAGACGCTCGAGGGCACGCCGGCGTTCGTGCACGGCGGCCCGTTCGCCAACATCGCGCACGGCTGCAACTCCATCATGGCCACGCAGATGGCACGCGCGCTGGGCGACTACTGCATCACCGAGGCCGGCTTCGGCGCCGACCTGGGCGCGGAGAAGTTCCTGGACATCAAGTGCCGCCTGACCGGCCTGAAGCCCGACGCCGTCGTCGTGGTGGCAACGGTCCGCGCGCTCAAGAACCACGGCGGCGTGGCTAAGGATGCGCTCAACGAGGAGAACCTGCAGGCGCTTGAGGCCGGCCTGCCCAACCTGCTGCAGCACGTGGAGAACATCACGAACGTGTACAACCTGCCGTGCGTGGTGGCCATCAACCGCTTCCCCACCGACACCGAGGCCGAGTTGAAGCTCGTCGAGGACAAGTGCCGCGAGCTGGGCGTGAACGTGGCCCTGTCCGAGGTGTGGGCCAAGGGCGGCGAGGGCGGCCTGGCGCTGGCCGACGAGGTCGTGCGTCTGTGCGAGAACGGCGACGAGGCCGGTCGCAGCGCCGACACGTTCCAGTTCTCCTACGGCGATGACCTGAGCCTGCGCGAGAAGATCGAGGCCGTTGCCAAGAACGTCTACCGCGCCGACGGCGTCGACTTCGAGGCCAAGGCGGCCAAGGAGCTGGCGAAGCTGGAGAAGCTCGGCTTCGGTGACATGCCCGTATGCATGGCCAAGACCCAGTACAGCTTCAGCGACGATCAGACGAAGCTGGGCGCGCCGCGCGGCTTCCGCATCACCGTGCGCGACGTCAAGGTCAGCGCCGGCGCCGGATTCGTGGTGGCGCTTACCGGCAACATCATGACCATGCCGGGCCTGGGGAAGAGCCCCGCGGCCTTCAAGATCGACGTCGACGAGACCGGTAAGATCACGGGGCTGTTCTAGTCCCGGACGCTGAGCGACTGGGTGGTGTCCAGTCGCTCAGACAGTCCTGCTTTGGCAAAAGCCCCACTGGGGCTTTTGCGTCGTGCGGAACTCGCTTTGTGGACACCACCCAGCCACTCAGCTGGGTAAACTGCTCGTAGGGTTGCTGGGTCCCGGCGTCGAGCTTGCAGACCGCTTGTGCGGTTGGAAACGGAAAGGAAGCGTATGGATACTTCGTTCGTCGAGGAGCTTGCCTCGGCGGCCCCCACGCCGGGCGGCGGCGGGGCCTCGGCATATTGCGGCGCGCTGGCATGCGCGTTGGCGTCCATGGTGGGCAACCTGACCGTGGGAAAGAAGACGTATGCCCAGGTCGAGCCTGAAGTGTACATGCGCTTGGAGAAGCTGGCGGACCTGCGCGGCCGTCTGCTCGAGCTGGTGGGCGCCGACGCCGAGGCGTTCGGCCCGCTGGCGGCGGCCTACCGCATGCCCAAGGACACTCCCGAGCAGCTTGCGGCGAAGCAGGCGGCAATCCAGGATGCCCTCATCGGCGCCACCGAGGTGCCGCTGGACATCATGCGCACGGCCGCCGCGTGCGTGGAGCACGCCGATTTCCTGGCGCGCAACGGCAGCCGCATGGCCCGCAGCGATGCGGGCGTTTCGGTGGCGTTCGCCCGAGCCGCGGTGGACGGCGCCAGCCTGAACGTGTACATTAACGCGGCGTCCATCGACGACGCCGAACGCGCCGCACGCTACCGCGACGAGGCCGACCGGCTCGTCGCGCAGACGCGCGAGCACTGCGACGAGGTGTTCGCGTTCGTGAAGGATGCGGTCTCGTAAACGGCCGGCAGGCCGATAGATGAAGGTGGAGAAAACGTGGCAGAGTTGTTGAAGGGCAAGCCGGTCGTCGACCGCATGGCAGAGGATATGCGGGGGCGCATCGCCGCGCTTGAGGAGCAGGGCGTGAAACCCACGCTGGCGCTGGTGCGCCTGGGGCAGCGTCCCGATGACCTCTCGTACGAGCGCACGGCGGTCAAACGCGCCGCTGGCCTGGGCATTCACACCAAGCCCTACGTGCTCGACGAGTTCGCGCCCGAGGCCGCGCTCAAGGCCACGCTGCAATCCATCAACTATGACAAGACGGTGCACGGCTGCCTGATGTTCCGTCCCCTGCCCACGTTCATGGACGAGAAGGCCATGTGCAACACGTTGAACGCGGCGAAGGACGTCGACGGCATCTCGTTGGCATCGCTTGCGGCGGTGTTCACCGACGCGCCGGACGGCTTCCCCCCTTGCACCGCGGCGGCGTGCGTCGCCATCTTGGAGCACTACAAGGTGCCCATCACGGGCAAGCATGTGGTGGTCATCGGCCGCAGCCTGGTGGTGGGCAAGCCCGTGTCCATGATGCTGCTGCGTCGCAACGCCAGCGTCACCATCTGCCATAGCCGCACCGAGAACCTGCAGGAGATCAGCCGCTCGGCGGATATCGTCATCTGCGCCACGGGCCGCGCTCGTGCCTACGGCCGCGAGTATTTCCGCCCGGGCCAGACGGTGCTCGACGTGGGCATCAACTTCGACGTGCACGGTAAGCTGTGCGGCGACGTTGACTTCGACGAGGTGGAGCCCATCGTGGAAGCCATCACCCCGGTGCCCGGCGGCGTGGGCACCGTCACCACCAGCATGACCATGCAGCACACCGTGGCCGCCGCCGAGGCTCAACTGAAGGAAAGCCTGAAAGGCTAGCCGAGCGCCCGCCCTTGCGGCGGGCTTTTTTCCCTGCTTATCCGCCGTTTTCGTGGGCGGGATGCATGTTGTCGCGCATTGGCGTATGATGTGCTGCATTATGGCTAACGGACTGACATACGCACGTAAAACCGCGTCCACGGAGGCGACGAAGCAGCTGGCGGAAACGCTGGCTCCGTACCTGCATCCGGGCGACGTGGTGGTGCTTTCGGGCGATTTGGGCGCCGGCAAAACCCAATTTGTGCAAGGCGTGGCAGCTGGCCTGGGCATTTCCGCCCAGGTTACCAGCCCTACGTTCAATATCCTGCTGGAGTACCACCAGGGGCGCATCCCGCTGTACCATTTCGACCTGTATCGCCTTGACGAGCAGGACGAGCTCGAGGACACGGGCTATTACGACACCATCGACGCCGATGGCGTGTCGTTCATCGAGTGGGGCGAGAAGTTCCCCGGCGCGCTGCCGTACGGCTACCTGGAGGTTCGCATCCTGGTGGCGGAGGACGGCGGCCGTCGCGTGCTCGCGCATGCGCTGGGAAACCGTGCCCGCCAGCTGCTTACCGTGTGGGCCAACGACTCGAAGGCGCGCCTGTCGAAGACCACGGCCAGCGCCGGCGGCTTCATCGTGCCAGGGGGCGCCCCCATGAACACGGGCTCCATCCCCCCGGTCAAGGTCGCGGAGGCCAAACCCGCCGATTCGCCTGCGGAAACGCTCTGATCGTCCGCTGCCGCGCCTAATGCGGCCCGACGGACGCCGCGCGGCAAGCGGCGTCTTGCGGCGAAACCGGCCATATAGGAACCATATTCGAAAGCAAGGGGAGCACTGTGCCTGAAACCGCATATGCGTTGGCGTTCGATACGGCGAACGAGGTGATTGCCATCGGGCTGGGCCGTTTGAACGCCGCGGCATGCGCGGTGGAGCCGGTGGCTGCGGTGGAAGTGGCGGCGCATCGCGCGTCGAACACGCAGCTGCTCGTGCGGGTGGACGCCCTGCTGCGCGAGGCCGGCGTGGAGCGCGGCCAGCTGGCGTGCGTGTGCGTCGGCCGCGGACCGGGGTCGTTCACGGGCGTGCGCATCGCCATGGCAACGGCCAAGGGCGCGGCGCAGGCGCTCGGCGCCGCGCTGGTGGGCGTGTCGTCGCTCGACGTGGTGGCCTGGCATGCGTGGGCCTCGGGCGTGCGCGGCCGCCTGGCCGTGGTCGCCGACGCCATGCGTAAGGAGGTCTACCCCGTCCGCTACGCGCTTGACGATGCGGGCGTGCGCCGCCTTGAGGCCGACCGCGTGGTGAAAGCTCAGGTGGCAGCCCAAGAATTGGTCGACGAAGCATCTTCCGGCGCTGCGGCGGACACGTTGCAGCTGACGGGCGATGGGCTTGCGAAGTACGCGGAGCTGTTCGCCCCCGCGGGCACGCTGCTGCCCGAGGAGCTGTGGGCGCCTACGGGTCGCGGGCTTTTGCTGGCGCTGCAGGATGCGTGGCGCACGGGCGCGGCCGATCCGCTGGATGCTCAGCGTCACAACCCGGCATTTTTGCTTCCGGTGTACACGCGCCTGTCCGATGCCGAGGAGAACGAACGCATCCGCCTGGCGAAGAACGACCCGAAAAACCTTGCCACCGGCGTGCAGGACGCCGCGCCGCGCCGCGACCAGCGCGCCACCATGCACGACACGGCGGTGCTCAACGCCCGCCCCGACGAGCACGGCATCACGTACAAGCCGCTCGACGCTGCGCACGCCGAAGACGTTGCCGCAATGGAATCCCGGGTCATGGGCTCGGACGCGTGGAATGCTGCGCTTGTGGCCGATGAGCTTCCGCGCGCCGATCGCACCTGGTGGGCGGCCTATGCAAGCGGGGAAGGCCCCGATGCGGGTTCCGCCGGCTCCAAGGGCGCTTCGCCCGCTGCGCGCGGGAACGTGCTGGTCGGCTATGCCGGCGGCATGGTGATCGACGGGCAGGTGCAGATCCTCAAGATCGGCACCGATCCGGCGTGGCGTCGCCGCGGCATCGCGCGCCAGCTCATTTCCCGCGTGGCCTCCGACGCTCGCGACCTGGGCGCCACCACGTGCTCGCTCGAGGTTCGCGCTTCCAACGCCGGCGCGCAGGCGTTCTACGAATCGCTCGGCATGCATTCCATCGGCAAGCGCCCGCATTACTATTCCGATCGCGAGGACGCCGTCATCATGGAGGGCCCGCTGCAGGGCGTTATCGGCTCCTCGGCCGTCGGCGGCGCCGCCGATGCGAAGGCGCTGCGCGCCGTCACCGAGGATGCTGGCATCCAGGGATCCCCAGTCGACGTTGCCGGCATGACGCTGCGCGTGGACGAGGCGCATGATGCGCAAAAGGCAGCCCAGCCCGCCGCGCAGCTTGAGCGCCCGCTCATCCTGGCCATTGAAAGCTCTTGCGACGAGACGGCGGCGGCCATCGTCGACGGCAAGGGCAACCTGCTTTCCGACGTGGTGGCAAGCCAGATTGACTTCCATTCGCGCTTCGGCGGCGTGGTTCCCGAGATTGCCAGCCGCAAGCACATCGAAGCCATCTGCGGCGTGTGCGACGAATGCCTGGACGTTGCGGCGCAGCGTTTGGGCATGGAGCGTCTGACCTGGGCAGACCTTGACGGCGTGGGCGTCACGTACGCGCCGGGCCTGGTGGGCGCGTTGGTGGTGGGCGTGGCGTTCGCCAAGGGCGCGGCCTGGGCAGCCGACAAGCCGCTGGTGGGCGTGAACCACCTGGAAGGCCACATGTACGCCAACAAGATCGGCGCGCCCGATTTCGCCCCTCCGGCGGTGGTTTCCCTGGTCAGCGGCGGAAACACCATGCTCGTGCACATGCGCGGCTGGGGCGATTACCGTGTGCTGGGCGCCACCATCGACGACGCGGTGGGCGAGGCGTTTGACAAGGTTGCCAAGGCGCTCGGCTTGGGTTACCCGGGCGGCCCTGTGGTGTCGGCGCAGGGCGCCAAGGGCAATCCGAAGGCCATCGAGTTCCCCCGCGCCATGATGCATTCGGGCGACATGCGCTTCAGCCTTTCGGGCCTGAAGACCGCCGTGGTCACCTACATCAACAACGAGCGCGCCGCGGGCCGTGAGCTCAACGTGCCGGACATCTGCGCCAGCTTCGAGGCCGCCGTGGTGGATGTGCAGGTGAAGAAGGCCGAGATGGCGCTGCGCGAAACGGGCGCTCCCACGTTCTGCCTGGGCGGCGGCGTGGCGGCGAACCCCGTGCTGCGCGCGGCGTACGAGAAGCTGTGCAAGAAGATGCACGTGCGCCTGGTCATGCCCCCGCTTTCCGCTTGCGGCGACAACGCCGGCATGATCGCTCTGGTGGCGCTCGACCGATTCCGTCAAGGGAAGTTCTATGGCCTTGAAACCGACGCGCAGGCCCACGCGGACCTGGAGCAGGAGTACTAGCAGCTGCTGGCTTTAAGGCTTCGCAAAAACGGCTCCCGTCGGCGTTTTGCCTGATGGACGTGACTTTGCCGCTTGCGCCGTGCGCGAGTTGCGAGACTGCGCCCCTTCGCCGGCCCTCGGCCGCTGCGCCGTTGCAACCGCAGCTTGCGTGTTCGCTTCATGCCGAACGCGCGGCGCGGCTGTGCGAACGGCTATACTGGAATGCTGAACGAACGGCCCGCGTAGGGCCAGCTTGATGAAACGCGCTTGGCAGCTGCCGGCGCGATGCTTTCGCTGTCGGGCGCTTTGGCCCGCGGCGAGCGCGAACCGATACGCAAGGAGCAGCACCGCATGGCCATCGATACCGCCACCGGCAAGGAAGCGCCGGCCGAGATTTCGTCCGACCGCGTGAAGGACATCTTCTCCACCATCGCGAAGAAGTACGAGCGCTTCAACGCCATCTCCAGCTTCGGCGCTTACAAGATGTGGCTGGCGGGCATGATGAAACAGGCTCCCATCAGCGCAAACGATGACGTTCTGGACATTGCGGGCGGAACGCGCGACGTCAGCTTCACCGTGGCGCGCGCCAAGCATCCGCGCCATATCCAGTGCACCGACCTGGTCAACGAGATGCTCGACGTGGCTCGCGCACACTACGCCGATGGCGCTGCCGACGGCGTGCCGGTGGATTTCGAGGTGGTGGACGCGCAGGAAATCCCGTACGCCGATGCCAGCTACGACGCCATCACCATGGCCTACGGCATCCGCAACATGCCCGACCGCCCGCGCGCGCTGTCGGAGATGTATCGCGTGCTCAAGCCCGGCGGCAGCCTGGTGTGCCTTGAGTTCAGCACCCCGCCCAATGTCGTTTGGCGCGCGTTGTACAACTTCTACCTGAAGCACCTCATCCCGTTCTGGGGCGGCCTGATCACGGGCGACCGCGACGGTTTCGTATACCTGTCGAAGTCCATCAAGGCGTTCCCCAACCAGCAGGGCCTGGCCCGCATGATGGAGGATGCCGGATTCACGGACGTCACCTGGAAGAACTACACCGGCGGCATCGCCGCAGTTCACGTAGCGAAAAAGCCTGAATAGCAGATCTCGGAAGATCGCGACCGCAACGCTCGAAAGCCCGCACACTGGCGGGCTTTCGTGTTTCCGGTGCCGCTATGCAGGTAGTCCCGAATGTAAGGTTTCAGTCAACTTTAAGGGTGGCTTCGTAGTATCTAGCCTCGAAATGTTCCCCGAGCCTGGGCCGTGGGCCCTTGGGAGGAAACGATGGCTTCATTCACCGACACCTTTGAACGCAAAGAGGTCAAATACCGCTTAAACGCGAAGCAGCATCGCGAAGTGCTTGATGCGCTGGCTGGGCGCATGGCCGCCGATGAGTACGGCCGCACGCGCATCACCAGCTTGTACTTCGACACGCCGACGCGCGACTTGATCGCGCGCAGCCTGGAAAAACCCCTGTACAAGGAGAAGCTGCGCGTGCGCTGGTACGGGACGCCAACTTCGGGCGAGCGCGTGTACGTGGAGATCAAGAAGAAGTACGACGGCATCGTGTACAAGCGCCGCGTGGGATGTTCGCTGACGGCGGCGTACGCGTACCTGATGGGGCGCGTGCCCTACGAGAACGCCTGCGTGCAAAACCCGCTGTCCGACCAGCTGCAACAGGACGAGGCGCTCACGCTGCACAGCATCCAGATCGCTCGCGAGATCGATGCGTTCACGGCGCGTTATCGCAACCTGCGGCCTTCCATGTACATCGTGTGCGAACGCACGGCGTACGCCCCGGTCCCGGGCGCCGATGCCGATGGGTTGCGCATCACGTTCGATTCGGGCGTCGCGTATCGCGATGTGCTGGCGGGCGAGCGCGAGGCGGGCAGCACCTTCCATCCGCTTCTGGGTTTGGGCGAGACGATTATGGAGGTGAAGACCGCCGGCGCTTATCCGTCCTGGTTGGTCGAGGTGCTCGGCGGGTGCCAGGCGTATCCATCGTCGTTCAGCAACTACGGGGCCGCCTAACAGCAGTGCGAATGCGCCGCCAGCGGCCG
>CALEWN010000320.1 GCA_937925385.1 uncultured Senegalimassilia sp. | reverse complement strand
CGTCCGTATCTTCTCATGGTTTTCGTGCAGCAAGGCCTCGTTGTCGCGATTGCGCTCGCATAGCTCCAAAAGCCCCAGGATGCTGCTCAAAGGGGTTCTCATGTCGTGGCTCATTCGGTGAAGGAAGTCGGTCTTCACCTTATTTGCGCGGTCCGCGCGCTCGAGGGCCTGCTCAAGAGCCTCCTGCTGGTGTGCTTGGTTCTTCACCGCGTCGTCGATGTCCACGAACACGCCCATGCACGAGCGCGCGATGCCCTGCTCGTTGCGGCGAAACTTCGCGGCGACGCGCACCCACATGCGCTTGCCGTCCTTGCGCCGCACGCAATAGTTGACGTCGTACGGACCGCCTTGCGTTGCGGCGATGCGGAACTCGCTGTTGATGCGGGCAAGGTCGTCAGGGGCGATGAACCTGTCCGAGCTCCCGCCGTTGCCGGGCAAATCATCCTCTGTCTCGTAGCCAAGGACGCGGCGGCACTCGTCGGGGAACCAGAATCCTACGGGATTGCCCTGTTCGCCGAAGTCGGCGGTCCAGCAAGCGGCATGCATGAGCTCGCGCACATCGGCCGCCTCCTGGTCGAAGGCGCGTTCGGCAAGGGCACGCTGCTTCCGGTTAATCTCGTCCTTTGCCTTGGCAAGCTCGCCTTGCGTTCGACGCAGCTCCTCCATGAGCAGTCGTTCGCGTTCCGCAGGGTCTGTGACGTCGGCGAAGTCGAAATGAGACGCAATGCTCCCCTGCGTCGATGCCGCTTTTGGATTGTCGCTCATGTTCGCCCCCTTCATCATCAGCCGATACGCCCCTTTTACGTATAGCCTAAACAAAAAGCCGCCGACACACTTAGCCGTCGGCGGCCTAAGAACAACCGCAATCTATTATCTTGAACCGGCGCCGATGAAGTAGACGTTGCCGAGCTGGGAGCCGTTTTCGTCGAAACGCGCCGTTGAAATGATCAGCCCGTCGTCGCGCATGCGGCGGACGGCTCGATCGACCGTCTTCGGGCACACGCCGAGCTTCTCCGCAATAGCCTGCTTGGTATCAGTACATCCCTGCGCTCCGCACGATGCGATGTAGCCGAGGATCCGCAATTGCGAATCGGTCAATCCTATGCCACGTTTTCGTTCAACTTGCTGCGCTGCAGTTTGGCCCACGGTACATCCCTCTTTCATCGTGAAATCGACGGGATCGCAAGACCTTAGCCAAACGCCGCGACGGTTTCCTTAGCACGCAATGCCCCTTACAAGGCGTGCGAATAATGATAGGGGGTACTTTAGCGCAACACCGCCCTTTGCGTCAAGCGCGTTGTGTCACCCCCCTGTCCACATGGGCGATTTCCATTCGGTGTAGAGGACAATAATCGTTTTATATGGGGTTTTGACCGCTTTTGCGAAAACCAACACGCAAGGGATTTCCAGAATCCGCGGCATTTGGGGGCGGGGGAATCGATGACGTGGGCGGCTCAAAGGGAAACGCCGCCGCGACCACCATCGCGGCGGCGCGCTTGGTCGTGACAAGCTCGAAGACCTTGCGATCATATCGAACCCATCTCAGGTCTCAGGAAGGCAAGCTGAAACCCGAGCGGTGCGGACGCGATGCGGAAAGGCGCTGAACTTGAGCGCCCGCCTAGCGGTTGCGGCGCCTTGCTGCGGCGACGGCCGTGGCGGCGGTTGCCCCTGCGATTCCAAGGGCGGCGGCCATCAAGGCTGCATCGTCGCCCGTAGCGGCAAGTGCGTCCGTGTCGGGTTTTGCCGCTTCCTTAGCAGCAGGCTTGATGGGTTCGTCGGCGCTGACCGCGGCACCGTTGTCCTCGCCAGGCTGCGGCGCTGGCGCGGGTGCAACCCCTTCCGGCGTGAAGGTCAGATCGGCGTTCAGCCACAGGGTGTAGGCCCTTCCGCTCTCGGGATCGACCTCGCTTGCTTCGCTCACCTGGTAGCCGTATTCCACGCCGTTGATCATCAGCTTGGCGCCTGGCGCGAAGTAGAAGCCACGCGCCGGCTTAAGGTACACGCCGTAGCGATACGTCACGCCGGGCTTGAAGGCATCGATGTGGTTCGTGATGTTCTGGTCCCAAAACTCCACGGAGTTCACGTCGCTACCGTCGCTGCCGTCCAGTACTCGCACTGGAACACACCTTCGACGGTCTTGATGGTATTGCTCACCCAATTGCCGTTGACGTTCACGTTGTAGTCATCGGCCAAGATGTTGCCGTCCTTGAGCCGCTATCAGGTGCAGGCGAGGATGCTACCGGCGCCGCGCTTGCCGCAGGGGTGGTTTCCGCCGCTGGCGCTGCCTGGGCCGCCGACGCCGCCGCGGCAGCAGCATCACCCGCCGCGGCGTCCTGGTCCGCTGACTCGGCGGCAAGCGAGGCGGCGGGCATGAACAGCTGGCCTGCTATAAGCGCGCTCACTCCGACGCAGGCGATCCTGGTGCCCGTGCGGCGCTCCGCTCCGTTGGTCGGCGAGCAACCCTTCGCGTGCCGTGCTCGTTGTTCAGGGTTTCGTTTGCGCATGGCTGCCTCCTTGGTCAAAAGCCGGTTTCCATGGAGACACATTGCGCCACGTTTATCTTATTGCCAAGGTTCGCATATGCGAATCCCTTCGTCCACCTGGTGTTTTGCACCCAACGAGATTCCCTGCCTTATCGAAGGGACGGTTCGCCGATTGGCAAGCGAATGCGATGGCGACGAGGCTGTCTTTCCTGCACCCGGGACGCTGCTGCGCGATGAGCTCTGTATAAGATGCTTATGGGTATGATACTCGTGAGTCTCTTATACAAGCAGCGGATCGACCCTTGAAGAGGGGACCGGCTAGAACAGCGTGAGGCGGAACGTGCGCTCGTTGGTTTCTCCCGGGGCAAGCAGCGTCATGCCGGCTTTATGCTCGAACACGTCGTCCTCGTCGTGGGCGGTGGTGTGCCCCGACCACGGTTCAAGCGCCACGAACGGCGCATCGTCAGCCGCAGACCATATGCCGATATAGGGAAAGCCCGGGAACTCGACGCGCACGCCGTGCCCGCTTCTCGTTCCCAACAGCGTGAGCACGCTATCGGGAACGTCCGTGAACATGAGCGCATCATGGGTGAACGACGCGTGCGTGAGCGTCACGGTATCCGAGCCCTGCGGACATTCGAATGCGTTATCCCAGCTCATAAGGCCGTCTTCACCGATCACCGGCAACATGCAGCTCCAGGGGCGGGCGAACTTGAGCACGTAATCATCGAAGGTTTCGTCGGCTGCGGCGCCCACGGGCACATTGAACGCCGGATGCCCGCCTACGCAAAACGGCAGCGTCGCATCGCCGGTGTTCGTCACGCGAAACGTTTGGGAAAGCGTGGCCTCGCCCGTGATGGCGTAGGTCATGTTTAGCTTGAAGGCATACGGATACGCGGCGCGCGTCTCTGCCGAATCGCGCAGCTCGAAGGTGACCGACGATCCATCGGCGGCGCGGTTGACCACCGCATGCTCATAGTTGCGCGCGATGCCATGGCGCCCCATCACGCACGGCCCCTGCGCCGACTCCGCACGCCCGTCGCGCAACGACCCCACGATAGGGAACAGAACCGGCGCCCGCCTGGCCCAAAACCGCGGGTCGCCCTGCCACAGGTACTCGCAGCCATCCAGCTGCAAACTGAGCAACTGCGCTCCCATAGGGTCGACGGCGGCGCTCAGGCGCCCATGGCGAAGGGAAACGGGTTCGGGCATGACGGGTCCTTTCTTTCGATATCGCTTGCTATCCTACCCGCAAAAAGCGACGCCCGCATGATATACGAGCACCGCCATCAAGTTTGCGCATCGCGCTTCGCCGCGAGGGTCGGGGCCGGATGCCCCGTACCCGTAGTACCGCATGTAAAGCTATCGCGCCCGAAGACCAGCGTTGCACTCATGCCGCAAGCCCTTGCCGAGCACGGTGTAACCCCTCCCGCTTTATCGTCCGCTGCTCGCAATTGCTTCGTCGATCAGCGCGGCGAGCTTCTTCGCTTGCTCGCCGGACGTGATCGCGCCCACGATGGGCTGCCCCACGATGTTGCCGTTGCTATCGACCACGTAGGTGGTCGGATACGA
>CALEWN010000319.1 GCA_937925385.1 uncultured Senegalimassilia sp. | reverse complement strand
AGCCCAGTCGAGTACAGACTCGGCCGGGCTGCCTGATTCACTTCTTTTGATGTTCAGGAAACGGGGTCCTTTGCAAAACTTGGACGGCCTAAATAAGAACTACGCCGCAAGGGACTGATTCCGGAACTCCTCCGGGGTCAGTCCCTTCAGTTTGACCTGCCGTCTCTGCGTGTTCCAGCAGGTCACGTAGGCGTTCAGGTCAGCCTTGAACGACTCGAAGTCGGGCCACTTCCTGCCCCCTGAAGAACTCGCCCTTCAAATGCCCGAAAACCTGCTCGGTCGCGCCGTTGCCGATGCAGTTCCCCTTGCGGGACATGCTCTGCACTATGCCGGCGGTTTCCCGCGTGCGTGCGGCTCAGTGGGCGCCCCCGGCGGCTCTCGCTGTTTCGAGCACGAGGTTGCGGGCCGCGTCGTCGGGGCCGATGACGGCTGCCTTGCCCCAGCGCGGTTCGAAGCGTTTGCGCGCCTCGTCGAGCAGCGTCTCACGCACCACGGCTATGGCATGGGGAAACTGCGGCGTGGGGCCGGCGTCGAGGATGGCCAGCGCGTTGGTCAGGCCGCAGCTGCGCAGAAGCTCGAGGCGGCCCAGCTCGTCCACCACGAGCATCGCGTGCGGGGCGAGTCGGGTTTCGTTGGCGGCTGGTGCGGCAGCGAGCACGTTTCCCTCTGCTTTTGCGGCTGTGGCCGCGACTGTGGGTTCATCGCTGTTGATTTGTGCGAGCGGGGATATTTTGGCGGCGGTTTCTGCGGCTACGGGCGGGCAAACGCCGTTGTCGAGCGGTGCGGCTGCAGGGGTGTCGACCTCGGCCTGCGCGGTCGTGGGGTCATATGCGCCGCTGTCGGCAGGTGCGATGCTTGCCTGTTTCGCCAGTTCGGCGAAGTGGGCGTTGACCTGCGCTATTGCGGTGTCGGAGATGGCCCAGCCCAGCTTCGCCGCCTTCGCTTGCTTCCCTTCCGTGAACGCTTTGCTCTTGGCGGCCAGGTCGCGGCGGCGTGCGAACTCGATGCGCTTGCCCTGCGGCAGCAGCACGTTGTCGATGCCCAGCTTCTCGAAGCGCCCGGCCCCGTCGAAGCTGTGCTTGCCGCCGGGCTGGCCTTCGGGCCGCGGCACCCATTGCCCGGGCGCCACCACGCCTGCCACGCACGTGCCTGCTGCTTGCAGGCTGGTGCACAGGTCCTCCAGCCATCTGGTTTTGCCGATCTGCACGTCGCCGGTGAGTAGAAACAGCACGCTGACCCCTTCTTTCGTCCTATGATGCGTTACATTATAGGCAAGCGGCGATAATACTGATAAAAGAATAGCCGTAAGCTGGCATTTTCGATGTCGTTAAGGAAGGGGCGTTATGGCGGCGCAACAGAATCAGGCGGGTTTGCGGGCGACGGCGATCGCGTTTCCGGGTACGGAAGCGTCGGGGACCGCGTGGGACCTGTACAACCAGATGATCGCGGGCATTCCTGAAGGCGTGCTGGTGCGCGATTACTGCCTTGGGCTGAACTGGTCCTACGTCGAGGCGGATTGCGGTATGGGCGTGGCGTTCACTGTGCGCGGAGGTGGGAAGCGCACGTATAAGATGGATTTGCGCGGCATGGAGCTGCGCCAGGTAGCCGAGCTGTCGAAGTCCTGGTGCTTCCAAGAGGCCACGTTGGGCATTGCGGCGCTGAACGCGTGGTATTCGCGTCGCGAGCTGCTCGCCCCGTTGGGCTGCGAGTTCGCCGATCCCGCCGAGCACCACGGCGAGGACGAGCCCGGCGGCAACGGGCAGAAGGACGCGTTTTGCGCGTACAAACCGCAAATCGCCGCAAAGGGCGACGCGAATGTTGTGGTGGTGGGGCATTTTCCGAATGTGGCCGATATCGCCGAGTACGCAAACCTCACTGTTTTGGAACGGAATTGCCGCGATGGCCTGGACACGCCCGACCCGGGGTGCGAGTACGTGATGCCGCAGGCGGATTACGCGTTCATCACCGGCGTGACGCTGATCAACAAGACCGCGCCGCGCCTGCTCGAGCTGGCGCGCAACGCAACCACCGTGATGGTGGGCCCGAGCGTGGTTATGACGCCGGCGCTCTTCGAACGCGGGGTGCACGAGCTGGCAGGCTCGGTCGTGAACGACCCTGAGCGCGCAAAGTTCGCGGTGGCCAACGGCGGCGGCCAGCTGTTCGGCCAGGCGCTGGTCATGGCCAGCCTGAAGGCGGAATAGCGGGTAGGCGTTACCCCTGATAAACACTGTGAAATCCGAAAAAGCGAACGTCTGTATTGACAGTACAGGCGTTCGCTTTTATACTAGTTGAAACGAGCCAGTGCGAACGCTCGGCGGTCTGCCGTGCCCAAGCTGGCGAAGGGTCCCGCCTTCGCCCATACCACGTTCGCAAGATCCTCTTCGCCACGGGAAGGCGGCGTGCGCCGTCTGGGAAGGGGATGGGTATGCCCGAGCTCAGTCGTTTTTATGGGATCGTCATCACCATGTATTCTGAAGCGGATGGCAACCATTCGTTGCCTCATATCCACGTGAGATACGGAAACATGAGGGCGGTATATTCTCTGCAAGGAGACCTATTGCGGGGTAAAATGCCTTCGAAGCAGCACAAGCTTGTTCTAGCCTGGATGGCATTACACGAGCAGGAATTGCAAGAAAACTGGTATCTGGCATCAAGTAAGTGCGCTTGCTATCGGATACCTCCCCTCAAGTAGGAGGATACTATGTTCTCGATGGAATGGGATGTTGATTGTCGGGTGCTGTCCGTTAAGGCCACTGATAGTTTTTCGGTTGTCGCGCAGTGGTCGGACGGGTCTTCCCGGGAATATGATGTAAAACCCTTTTTGAAAGACTGCGGCCCTTACTTTGCGCGCCTCAATGATCCGGATTACTTCAAGAAGGTCCGCGTGAGTGAATTCGGTGATACGGTCGAGTGGCCTGAGGGGCAGGATATAGCTCCCGAGTCGTTGTATGAGGATTCGCTGGTGCTGGGCGTTGCCGATTAGGCGCGCTTTTGGCCCGGTGCCGGATCGTCTTTCAATCATGGAATAGTCGAAGCGGGCATCGGTGCCGGTGCCCGCCGGAAAAGAAAGGGCTGCGTTGCTTTGCGGCTTTGCCGAAAGGCTGCGCGTGCCAGAATTCGAAGGAACTGCCCTATGGCTGATATTCATACGTTCGAAGGCGAGGACATCGTCGAAACGCTGGCCGCGCAAGCCGAAGGCCATGAGCCTGGCGAGCTGGGTGCGCTGGCGTACCATCTATACGATACGAACCCGGAGCTCACTGAGGAAGAGGCGTTCGAGGCGTTCACCAACTGGGTTGCCGATCGCGGCATCGAGTTGTGGCCCCACCAGGAGGAGGCGCTCATGTCACTCATGGTGGGCGACCATGTCATCTTGGGCACGCCTACGGGCAGCGGCAAAAGCCTGGTCGCATTGGGCATGCACTTCATGGCCATGTGCTTCGGGGAGACCTCATACTATACGGCGCCCATCAAAGCGCTGGTCAGCGAGAAGTTCTTCAACTTGGTTGAGCTCCTCGGCCGCGACAACGTGGGCATGATCACGGGCGATGTCCATATCAACACCGAGGCGCCTGTCATCTGCTGCACCGAGGAGATTTTGGCGAACCAGGCGCTGCGCGAAGGGCCGGATGCCCTCGTCCACAGCGTTGCCATGGACGAGTTCCATTTCTTCAGCGATACCGACCGCGGCTGGGCATGGCAGGTGCCGCTGCTCACGCTGCCGAAGACGCAGTTCTTGCTTATGAGCGCCACGTTGGGCGACGTCACGCAGATCGCCGATCTGCTGCGCCGTCAAACCACGCGCGATGTCTCGAACGTCACCGACGCTCCGCGTCCGGTGCCGCTGTCCTACGAATACGCGCTCACCCCGCTCGAGGGAACGGTCGAGCTTGCACTGCGCAAGGACGAGGGCCCGCTGTACGTCGTGCATTTCTCGCAGGATGCGGCGCTTACCAGCGCGCAGAACCTGGCAAGCTACGGAGTGGCAACCAAGGAGCAGCGCGAGGCGGTCAAGGAGGCCATGAAGGGCGCGCAGTTCTCCACGGCGTTCGGCAAAACGCTGAAGCGTCTGTTGGGTTGCGGCGTGGGCGTGCATCACGCCGGCATGCTGCCGCGTTATCGCCTGCTGGTGGAAAAGCTTGCGCAACAGGGCCTGCTGCCCGTCATTTGCGGCACCGACACGCTGGGCGTCGGCATCAACGTGCCCATCCATACCGTGGTGCTCACGCAGCTCACCAAGTTCGACGGCCGCAAGATGCGTCGCTTGCGCAGCCGCGAGTTCCATCAGATTGCCGGTCGTGCGGGCCGCTCGGGCTTCGACACCGAGGGCGTGGTCATAGCCGAGGCACCCGAGCACGAGATCGAGAACCACAAGGCCGAGGTGAAGGCCGCCGGCGACCCGAAGAAGCTCAAGAAGATCAAGAAGAAGCGCCCGCCCGAGAACTTCGTGAACTGGAATGAGGACACGTTCAACAAGCTCATCGAATCGGTTCCCGAGCAGCTTACGCCGCGTATGCGCATCACGCATTCCATGGTGTTGGCCGAAGTTGAGCAGGGCGGCAACGCCCGCGCTCGCGTCGACCAGCTTATCGAGGATTCGCTGCAGCCGGCGGAGGAGAAGGTCAAGCTTCACGTGCGCGCCGCCGAGGTGCTGCAAACGCTTATCGATGCCGACGTGGTGGTGCATGAGGTGGACGAGAACGGCGAGGACGTGTACTCGGTCACCATGGACCTGCCGGAGGACTTCGCGCTCGATCAGCCGTTGTCGCCGTTTTTGCTGGCGGCGCTCGAGCTGCTCGACCCCGAAAGCCCCGAGTACGCGTTCGACCTGGTATCCATGGTCGAGGCAACCTTGGAAGATCCGCGACAGTTGATGAGTGCGAAGTAGCGCAAGGCGCGCGATGCCGCCATGGCGGAGATGAAGATGGACGGCGTGGACTATGACGAGCGCCTGGAGCGCATCGCCGACGTCACGTACCCCAAGCCGCTGGAAGATCTGCTGGACGCGGCGTTCTCGAAGTATTGCGATGCGGTACCGTGGGCGCGCGATTACTATCTGCGGCCGAAATCGGTGCTCCGCGACATGCTGGAAAGCGCGGCGGACTTCAAGGGGTACATTCAGAAGCTCGGCATCATGCGTTACGAGGGCATCTTGCTGCGCTACCTGTCCGAGGCGTTCCGCGGCCTTGACCGCACCATCCCCGAGGATAAGCGCACCGAGCAGCTGAAGGACATCATC
>CALEWN010000318.1 GCA_937925385.1 uncultured Senegalimassilia sp. | reverse complement strand
GCTTGCGCGAGTACAACAGCCAGCTTGAGCAGCAGTATGCCCAGATGGAGGAGTACAAGCAGGAGGCGCAGCGCCTACAGAAGCTGCTCGACCTGAAGGACAACTACCAGATCGAGGGCACGGGGGCGCGCGTTATCGGGCGAAGCTCGGAGGCCTGGAGCCAGACGGTCATCATCAACAAAGGTACAAACGAGGGCATCTCGACCGGTCAAACGGTTATCGGGACCTCCGGCGTGGTAGGCCAGGTGGTGTCGGCCAGCGGAAGCACCGCAACGGTGCGCTTGCTTACCGACCCGCAATCCGGTGCCGCGGCCATGGTGCAGTCCAGCCGCGCCGAGGGCATCCTGCGCGGCAGCTTGGTGGGCCTTCTGTACCTTGAGGACCTAGACGCCGACGCCGAGGTGAACGTCGGCGACGTCATCGTCACCTCGGGTTTGGGCGGAAGCTATGCGCGCGGGCTCATCATCGGCACGGTGGTGAAGGTGGATGCCCAGCAAGGCGATACCAGCCGCCGCATCGTGGTCTCCCCGAACGATTCCATCGACACGCTCGAGGACGTGCTCGTGGTATCCAGCGTGGGCGCCTCCGATGATGACGATTCGGATTCCAGCAGCTCCTCGAGCAGCTCGACTTCTTCTAGCAGCTCCAGCAGCTCCTCGTCGAGCTCGAGCAGCTCTACTAACTCCGGCAACGGCAATTCATCCAACGAAGGGGGGCGCTAGCCATGGGCGAGAAGAACAACCTGGTGCTGGTGGTGGGCGCCATCGTGGCGTTCGTGCTGCAGATCGCGCTGGCCCCGGCCGTGGCGCTGTTTCAGGCGCAGCCGAATTTCCTGCTGGCCTATGCCCTGGTCGTGGCCATCGTCATCCCTACGGAGGCGGGTCCGGTGCTGCCGTTTATCATGGGCCTTCTGTATGACCTCACGGGCACGGGCCCGGTGGGCGGCATGGCGCTTTTGCTGGTCATCGCATGCTTTTTGGCATCGCGCGTGTTCTCGCTGGTGGATAACGACACGCTGTTCATGCCGCTGGCCATCTTCACGGCCTGCGCGCTTCTGGCGGAGCTGTCTTACGGCATGCTGCTCATGGCATGCGGGCTTGCCGCCAATCCCCTGGAGGCGCTGTTCACCCGCGCCCTGCCGTGCGCGCTGTACGACTGCGCCGTGGGCCTGGTGGTCTACTTCGTCATGGCGCGGCTGCTTGCCTCCGGCGCCCAGGACCGCGGTCTGCGCACGCCGAAACTGCGATAGGGGGCGCGCATGTTCGCAGCTATCGTAGCCGGCTTCGTGGCCCTTTTGGTGGTCGCTGCCATCTTGGTGGCGGTTTACGTGGTGTTCCGCGGCCGGAAAACCGAGAACGTCAGCGTCAAGCGCGACGTCCGCTCCATCCAGTCGGTGGGCGTGAGCAGCTCGCTTCCCGATTCGCATCGCGTGCCGGCCGGCGGCGTCGCCCGCGGCGGTACGCCCGCTCAACCGGTGGCCAACCCCGGCGATAACTTGAAGAACCGTTTCACCGCCATGGGTGTTGTGGCCGGCTTGATCTTCGGCACCCTTGCCACGAAGCTGTGGAGCATGCAGGTGCTTGCCGGAGCCTCGTTCAAGAAGGAGTCCGAGGACAACCAGTACACCACGGTGTACACTCCCGCGCCGCGCGGTTACATCCTCGACGCCGACGGCAACGTCATCGTGAAGAACCGCACGTCGCTCACGGTGCTCGCCGAGCCCGACGTTGCCAACGACCATGACGTGGTCGCACGCCTGTCCACGGTGTTGGGCGTCCCGACCGGCATCGTGCGCAAGCGCATCGCCGACGCAACGAGCGGCGCGCAAAGTCAGCGCGTGGTGGCAAGCGACGCCAGCATGCGCAACGTCGCCTTCATCGCCGAGCACGCCGACGCGTTCCCGGGCATCACCGTGCAAACCCGCACGGTCCGCGATTACCCCCATGGCGCCCTTGCGGCGCATGCGGTGGGTTATACCGGCAGCGTGACCAGCGACGATATCGCAAGCGTGGCCGAAGGCCGCGATCTTGAGCTGGGCGACTCGGTGGGCCGCAGCGGCATTGAGCAGATGTATGACAACCTGCTTGCCGGCGACCATGGCGAGCGCAAGGTCATGGCGGACGCGCAGGGCAACGTGGTGGAAGTGGTCAGCGAAACGCAACCCGTTAAGGGCTCGGACGTGCATACCACCCTGAAGTCGCACGTGCAGTACGTGGCCGACAAGGCGCTTGCCGATATGATCTGTCCCGATGGCGGCGCCATCGGCTCGGGCAAGGGCACGGGAGGCGCGGTGGTGGTCATGGACGTCACCGACGGCAGCATCGTGGCGCTTTCCAGCTATCCCACGTTCACGCCTTCCACGTTCGTGGGCGGCATCACGCAAGACGAGCTCGACCTGCTGCAATCTTCCGCCGCGTTCAGCCCGCTGCTCAACCGCGCCATCCACGCCACCTATCCCGCCGCGACCACGAATAAAACGTTCACCGGCATC
>CALEWN010000317.1 GCA_937925385.1 uncultured Senegalimassilia sp. | reverse complement strand
TCCCGATATGCTGCCCGATCCTGAAGTCGCCATCATCGAATTGCTTGATTTCTCGCAGACGCTCAACCCGCTCGGCATGCCCGATGCCTTCAGCCCGGCGCTGAACCTGCTGGCACGAAACCCCATCACACCCGAAGAGGAACGTACGGCGCACGCCCAGATTCCCGGGCTGTTGGCGAAACGCTACGGCGTACGTCCCGATTGCGTTGCCGTCGGCGCATCGGCCACCGACGTGCTGGCTGCCGTGGCAAACTCGTTCGAACCACGATCTGTAGCGGTGCCTGTGCCCTCGCGCGCCGCCTACGAGCGATGCCTGGGAACCGCTGGCCATCGCATTGTGGAGATTCCCGGCCCCGATGGCTTCGTGGTCCCCGACCCGCAGGCCGTTCGGCGCATGGGGTTATCCTTCGATGCGGCCATGCTCGCCAACCCCGCCTTCCCCACCAGTCGGCTGCTGGCGCGACAGACGCTGCTCGATTACCTGCAAGCCTGCGCTTGGGTGATCGTGGACGAGCGAGGGATCGACCTGACGCTCGGCGGCGAATCCGCGGCGAATATGCTTGCCGAGCACTCGAACCTCATCGTCATCCGGTCGCTCACCGACACGTTCTCGCTGCCCGGCATGCCCCTATCGTGCGCATTGGCGCACCCGGCCGTGGCCGCCCGCATTTCGCAGCTGATCAAGCGCCCGGCATCCGCTGCGTTGAGCGCTCGCCTGCTAAAGCTGGCAGCGCCCGATCATCACCTTGAGCAGGCGCGCGAGGTGCTTGAGACCGAAATACCCTGGATGCAGTGCATGTTGAGCTTGGTCCCCGGCATCAGCATCTATCCGGCTGAGGCGAATTACGTGATGTGCTCGTTCGCCCCAGGGCGTTCCATGCATCTAGGAGCCGCCGATACCCCCGCCCTGGTGCGCAAGCTGCAAAGGCGGGGCTTCCCGGTTCGCACGCTCGACCGCACGCCCGGCGTTGCGCCTGGCAGCCATTTTTGCGTGAGCGTGCGCACCAGGTCGGACAACGAACGGTTCATCGCCGTTTTGCGGCAGATCGTCGCGGGACGATGAAACGTCGAACGCAAGCGGCGCCGCCATTGCACCGGAACGCAAAACCCGATGCAACGGCGGCGCCGCAGCTATTCCAAACGCGAAGCGATCGGCCTACTCGATGCCCTTCACCTCGTAACCGGCGCCGACAACGGCGTTCACGAGCACGGTATCGTCCACCGCATCGGAAAGCTTTGCAACGGCGGAGCCGGCATCAAGGTCGACGACGGCCTCCGACACGCCCTCTACGTCCTCGAGCGCCTTCTTCACGTGGGCGACGCAATGCGGGCACATCATTCCCTCGACGGTGAGCTTCTTTTCCATGATGATCTCCTTATCCGCGGGCGCACCCGCATCGATTGCCTGGATGCGGTTGCATCCGTAGCTTCTTCGTTGGGTTCGCCTTGCCTGCCGGCGAGTTCCTTCGCCCCAGTCGAGACGAAGCGTGGCTTCCACGAACGCAGACGCAGCGCATTCGAGACGACGCATACGCTCGAGCAGCTCATAGCTGCCGCGGCGATCATGGGATTGAGCGTGAAGCCCGCGAACGAGAACACGCCGGCGGCCACCGGGATGCACACCGCATTGTAAATCAACGCCCAGAACAGGTTCTGCTTGATGTTGCGCAGCGTGGCGCGCGACAGCGCGATCGCGGCCGGCACGTCGGCCAGGTCGCTGT
>CALEWN010000316.1 GCA_937925385.1 uncultured Senegalimassilia sp. | reverse complement strand
GCAAGCTCCTCGAGCACCTTGAAGCCCTCGGCGCCCTTCACACCGCGACCGCCGGAAACGACGATGTCGGCTTCGGAAAGATCGACGCGCTCGGAGACGGAGCGGATGACGTCGCAGAGCACGCGGGCTGCCGCTTCAGGGGTTGCGGCGAACGTGCTGACACCGGCAGTGCGGCCCTCTTGCGGCTCGGCGGCCTCGAAAGCCTTCGGTCGGATGGTGGCGATGGCGATAGCTGCGGAGCTTGCAGGACGAACCCGCTCGATGACCTTGCCGGAATACGGAAGGCGCGTGAAAACGGGGGCGCCATCGAAGGCGACGTCGACGACATCGCCGACATACGCTGCGTTAAGCTTCTGGGCCAACGCAGGCGCAACGGAGCGCGCAAACGCGCCATCGGCGAACAAAACCACGCTCGGAGACTGCTCCTGCGCCAGCTGCGCGACGGCGCCGCTCACCTCAGCGGGACTGCCCGCTTCATCGCCAGCCGTTTCGATGACGACGACGCTATCGGCACCGCAGGCGCCAAGCTTGTCGGCGTTATCCTTCGCACCTTCGCCCCACACAAGTGCGCTGACCTGCTGGCCAGCAGCATCGGCAAGCGTGCGTGCGGCGGTGATCATCTCATAGGCGACACCGCGAAGCTCACCGTTGCCTGCCTCTATGCAAACCCAAATACCGGACATGAGGACGACCTTCCTCTCGTTGATCGCTGATACGAACGAAAATCGATGAAAAGAGCTACTCTAGAGAACCTTGGCCTCGCTGCGAAGCAGGCGGGCCGTTTCCGCAACCGCATCGGCGACGGTCTCGCCCTCAACGATGCGCCCGCCGCTACGCGCACCCTTGAGCTCGCGACCTACGACCTCGATCGCAGCCTGCGCGGAAACCTCGGCGGCTTTGCGCTCGATGGGCTTGCGACGTGCCTGCATGACGTCGCGAACGGAGGGATAACGGGGCTCGGCCAAGCCCTGCTGCGCCCCGATGATGACGGGGAGCTGGTACTCGCACACCTCGAAGCCGTCGTCAACCTCGCAAGAAGCCTTCACGCCGGAATCGGTTGCCTCAAGGCTTGTGACCATGTTGGCGAAAGGAATGCCCAGGATTGCCGAGATTCGCCCCATGACCTGTGCGCTTGCGGTGTCACCGGACGTCCAGCCGCCCATGATCACGTCGGCTCCCATATCCTTCAAGGATGCGGCAAGCACCTCGGCGCACTGCGCGGCGTCGACGGCGCGCCAGGAATCGTCTTCAACCAGAACGGCTTTATCGGCGCCCATGGCAAGCGCATGGCGGATAGCGGACGTGCAGCCATCGTCGCCATAGCACAGGACGGTCACTTCCCCGGCAAGCTGCTCTTTGAGCTGAACGGCCCTCTCGACGGCGAACTCGCCATAGGGATCGATGATCTGGGTACGGCCCTCGGTCAGCACGTTACCATCGTCACCGAGCTCGATGAGAGCCTCCGTGTCCATGACCTGTTTGACGCAAACTACGATGTTCATTACACCCTCCTTGCATGGCTTATGTGGCTAGCACAAATGGCGCGTACAATTCAAAACCATCATATCCAAGGTATTGACCGAGTAAAACGGATACATATTGCAGCTTGTGTAGTTAGCTTAGGAAAATCCTCATGTTCCTATCGGACATATCTATAGATATCATCCATATGGTCAATTGGACCGTTATTCCGTTCGAAATTTATTCAGCAGCGCGACTTTGACGCAATCCGGAACAAGCCCATCGAGCGACCCTCCCATCGAGGCGATTTCACGCACGATGGATGAGGATAGATACATATATTGAGGAGGCGACATGATGAACGTGGTCTCAAGCTCCTGATCAAGCTGATAGTTCATCGCGGTCATCTGAAATTCGTATTCGAAATCGGTTATGGCTCGAAGTCCCTTGATCACCACTTCCGCATCCATGCGGCGCGCGAA